>JAGHUW010000042.1 GCA_018064625.1 Candidatus Cryptobacteroides equifaecalis
CGCCGGTAGAGCCCACGAAGCCGAGCCCCCACTTGCCGAATGCGCCGGTGGTGTAGCCGGCGTCCTGCAGGTCATGGAAGATGGTCCTGGCGTCGGCTGGCAGGGGGAACTGGCCTTCGGGCTCGAGTTCCATGTTGCCGCGTATGGCCGTGTGGCCGCTGTGCGTGCCGGTGACGAGGCAGGAGCGTGAAGGAGCGCTCACTGTGGTGCCGGAATAGGCCTGGGTGAAGCGCATGCCCTGCGCCGCTATGTTGTCGATGTTCGGGGTGCTGAAGTGCGTCTGCCCGTAGCAGCTGAGGTCGCCCCAGCCGAGGTCGTCGGCCAGGATGAATACGACGTTGGGCTTCTGCTCGGGAGCCTTTCCATTGCCAGGCTGGGCGCATGCCCCGGCCGTCAGCGCCGCTCCTGTAAGGAGCATGGAGTCTATGATAATGGATTTGTTCTTCATGACTTATTTTTCTTTTGATATAGCAGGTGCATGATATACGCCTATCCCGCTGATGAGGGGACAAGCCTTGCTATCCACCACGGTGAATCTTATTTTGGAAGCTGTCACGTCAGGGAAGCAGATGATTCTCTTGCGTCCTATTGTGGTAAGTCCGTTCTGGCCTTCACAAAGTTCATCTTCCAGCCTAACCCAGGTGCCGCCCACCAAGGCCTCC
Organism: Candidatus Cryptobacteroides equifaecalis; assembly: GCA_018064625.1. Lineage (GTDB taxonomy): Bacteria > Bacteroidota > Bacteroidia > Bacteroidales > UBA932 > Cryptobacteroides > Cryptobacteroides equifaecalis. The sequence goes on from JAGHUW010000042.1 coordinate 663, forward strand.
AGCTCGAAGTTCTTCACTCTCTGGCCTTTCTTTACATATTCCTGAACCATGAACCTGTTGAATGTGACATCCTTAACGAGATCGATCTCGATAGATGCCACATTGGTGCCGTCGTCACATGCCCAGTAGCTCTCAGGGTCGTCGTCGAGCACAAGCGAGGCCGCATACTTCCTGGAGTTGCCCCTGACATTGGTGGCTTTGGCCTTGGCCCCTTTGGCAAGGTTCTCGCTGAAAACCTTGTCAACCATGGCCTTGAATGCAGCACCGTTGGTGCTGTCAGTAGGATGGATGAGTCCGTCAGGCGTAATGGGGAAGTTGAGTATCAGGGTCCCGTTGCGTCCTACGGTCTTGTAGTATATGTCCATGAGCTTGGCGACATCCTTGACGTCGCCGTCCTCGCTCTCATGGTAGAACCAGCCCGGTCTGATTGATACGTCCGATTCCGCTGTTATCCACATGTCGCCGTCCTCCACGCCGTGGAGTCTCATGTCTATGGTGCAGGGCTCGTCCTTCTTGAGCAGGCTCCAGTCGGGGTCGCCGATGAAACCGGCCTCCGTGCCGCACCACCTGAGGTCTGCACCGCTGCTGTGCTCGCCCCAGATGCATATGCCGGGCTGCAGTTCGCGTACCAGGGCGAATGTCTTGTCCCAGCCGTAATAGCCGGGAGCGATATTCCTTGTCTCGTCAGCTCCGCCATACCAGCCGTTGCCGCCGTTGGCTCCGTCGAACCAGACCTCGAACATGTCACCGTAGTTGGACAGGAGCTCGCGAAGCTGGTTGCGGAAATAGTCGACATACTCCTGGGTGGCATACCCTGCGTGGTTGCGGTCCCATGGAGAAAGATACACGGCAAACCTGAGCCCCTCCTCCTTGCAGGCTTCGGCCAGCTCGCGCACGACGTCGCCTTGACCGTCCTTCCATGGGGAGTTCTTGACTGAGTACTCCGTGAACTCCGATGGCCACATACAGAAACCGCAGTGATGCTTGGCCGTGAAGATGATTCCCTTCATCCCAGCCTCCTTGCAGGTCCTTGCCCACTGCCGGGCATCAAGGGAAGACGGGTTGAACAATGACGGGTCCTCATTGCCATATCCCCATTCTTCACCAGTATATGTGTTGAGTGAATAGTGAAGGAAGGCGTAGGTCTCCATGTCCATTACGGAGAGCTGGTTCTCGTTCGGCACGGGACCGAATGCGGACGGCTCCGGTACATTGGCGCATCCCTGCATGAGGATGAGCGAAGCCACGATGACGGAGTTGAAGAAATGTTTCATGTGAGAAATCGCTTCTTAATAAAAAGGGGAGGACAACTGTCGCAGAAGCCCTCCCCAACATTAAACTATGAGATCTGTCAAAAGATAGTTGTAGTCCTAAAGTCCGAAGAGCTCGTTATATCCAGGATTCTGGGTAAGCTTAGGATTGAGGGCTATCTCGTTGGTAGGAACCATCATGAGGTAGTAGGTATCAAGCCAGCCGCCACCCTGCTCAAGAGGGCTGACGGAGGTGTAGATCCATCCGCCGGGCTCGGCTGAAGCCGATGCCTTGCCGGTAGCCTTGATTGCCTCGTAGTCCACGAATTTTCCACCGAATTTATTGCTTCCGAAAGGAATGGACTTGTCTGCGATGTAGATACCACAGGCCTGACGGTTCACATAGTAAGCAGCCTTAGCCCAACGACGTACGTCATAGAATCCGAATCCTTCACCGAAGAGTTCGATGATGCGCTCGCGACGGATCTCCCAGAGAACAGGGTCAACATCGTAGTTGCCGAACTTGCCTCCCTTGCCGGTCCACCAAGGAGCATTGCCCTTGTCGCGGTTGGGGTCAAAGTTTGCATCGATATCGCCTACGTTCATCGACGGCATTCCTACTCTATCACGAAGGAGGTTAATGGTCTTGTCTGCAACGCCCTGGTTGAACTTGTCAAGCTCCCATGATGCTTCGGCATAGTTGAGGAGCACTTCCTCGATCTTGAAGATTGGCTTGTCGGCAGTACAGAATGCGGATGAACCGGTTGCATACTCCCACATGTCGTAGTTCTTCCAGAAATAGTATCCTGTGCGGCTCTTCATATAGGCAACTGAACCAGCATCGCTGAGGTTGGGGCTGCCAGGAGTGAGAGCGGCACCCCAGTTCTGGCCGGGACATCTCTTCATTCCCTGACCACCGAATGCACCGCCGCGTACACACTGCTCGTTGGCACCCATCATGTCTATGAACTGACGGAGCTTAGCAGCCTCGGCATCATCCTTCACTTCATATCCACCATTAAGCTTGTCGCCAGCCTTTGCATATCTCCAGGTACGGAAGCTCTCGACATTGTCATATGGTCCACTGTTTGCTACCACAGCGTAAGGAGGCTGGATACAGAGGTACATACGAGGATCTCGGTTCTGGAATTCAGCGTAGATGTCTGTTCCACGGCCACCCTCATATCCTGACTGACTGTTTCCGATAGGCTTGCCGTTGTTCATGAGGAACATGTCAACAGTGTGCTGGGGAACGTCAGTGTAGTGTGCTGCGATATGCTCGTAGTCATTTCCACGGTGCATCTTAATTGCGTCGATGTACTCCATAGAAAGAATTACACCGGGAACGCCGCTAAGGCTCTCTGTTGTCCAGAGCTCACCGTATCCTGTTCCAGGATTCTTCTTATCAACACCACGGTAGAGTGCGGGATATTTTGCCATGAGTTTCTCAGACACGGTCAGGCACTTGTTGAGATAAGCCTCCCAAGGCTCGTTAAGGCCGTGGTACTTTGCCCAAGTTCCTTCTCGGAGGAGGAATCGAGAGAGGGCTGCTGCAGCTGCATCAGCGGTGATAGGGTTGTCACCATCCTTTGAACTGTCGCCCATGTTGTCCATGGCAAACTCAAGGTCAGCTATGATGTGCTCTGCAACCTCTGCACGGGGTGTGCGGGGACCATAGGCCTCCTCTGACTTGTCATTGAGAACGGTATCGACCCAGGGAACATCACCGAAACGGTCGATAAGTTCCATGTACCACCAAGCACGGAAGAAGCGTCCTACTGACTCCCAATGCTTGGCCTCAGTCTCATTGAGGTTGCCATCTTTAACATGGTTGAGCATGATATTGATATGTCGGATGTAAGAGAAGTCCCAGCCACCACCGCTGACGGTCTGTGTGACGGTCCTGTAAGCATAGGCATTGCCATTGGGGTTGTCTCTGTTAGACAGGATGCCTGCATACCAGTCACCATAGAACTGTGAACCACAGTGCATGTTGTTGAAGTTCGTCCTGATGGTGGTTGTGCTGAAAAGATTGTAGCAGACGTTCATGTAGGCCTTGAAACTGTTGTACTCAAGGAACGAGTTCTGTTCAGTCAAGTCCGTCTTTGGATACTTCTCGAGAAAATCATCGTTGCATGAAGTTGCCAGAAGTGACAATGCAGCAATTGACAAAAGTATTATTTTTTTCATATAGCGGCCTCGTTTAGAATGTTATACTTGCACCGATTGAAGATGTGCGATAGAACGGATAAGACCAGCTGAGAGTCTCAGGGTCATAGCCCTTAGGAAGAGAAGTGAGCGTTGCAAGATTCTCGATACTTATGTACAGCTTGAAGTCATTAACCTTGATCTTGTTGATGAGCTGGTGAGGGAAGGTGTATGAAAGTGTGAGGTTCTTGATACGCATGTATGCACCGCTCTGGAGGTACTTGTCGGATGTCCTGGTGTTGGAACCGACGTTGTTGCCCTGACCGTAGATGCGGAAGAGTGATGCGTTGGGATTTGCAGCAACCATGAAGTCAGGACTTTCGGGATCATAGCTCTTCGCAGTCCAATAGTCGGTCTGGTTGTAGTAGAGAGGCTGGAATACTGCATCACCTGCTCCCTGTCCTGCGAACGGGAACATGCCTGCTCCGCCAATCCATACATCCCTCTTCGCTACGCCCTGGAGACGGACGTCAAGTGCGAAGCCCTTGTAAGATACGCCGAGATTTGCACCATAGAGGAACCTTGCCCTGTTGTTACCGAGGATCTTGCGGTCGCCGGGATTCTCAACAGTGTTGGCTCCTGAGCTGATCTGGTTTTTCTCATCGCCGTCGAGATCGAGGAACTTCACGTCACCAGGCTGAACGTTGACGCCCTGGATGGAGGTCACGCCCTCCTTGAGAACCCATGCGCCGCCCTTTGCCTTCTCGATGTCGAAGTCGTCGATTGAGTAGTAACCGTTACTTACATAACCCCAGATCTCACCGAGCTCCTGTCCAACATAGTAGTCGCTGAGGATGCCTGACTCGTTGTTGTACTTGTCGATGAATGTGCGGTTGTCATAGATGTTGAAGTTCACGTAGTAACTGAAGTCCTTGCCTACGAAGTCCTTCCATGACACGCTGAGCTCCCAGCCCTTGTTGCTGAGGTCAGCGATATTCTGGAGGGGTGCCTTTGCACCGATGACTGAAGGAATCTCCATGCCGGCTGCGAGCATTCCGGATGTTTTGCGGATGTAGTAGTCAAATGTGGTCTGGAGTCTGTTCTTGAATGCGTTGAAATCAAGACCGACGTTGAGTGATGTCACCTTCTCCCATGTGAAGTCAGCACTTACGAGGCTAGGGGAGTTGATGATGGTAACCTTGTCGTCCTTGTCAAGCCAAACTGTGCTCTGACCGATTGACATTGAAGGAGTGAACTGGTAAGGGTTAATCTTCTGGTTTCCGATTGAACCGTAAGAAGCACGGAGCTTGAGTTCATCAAGCCATGACCTTGTGCCTTCCATGAAGCTTTCCTGACCGATTCTCCAACCTACAGAAACTGAAGGGAAGAAGCCGAATCTCGAATTCTTGGGGAACTTTGAAGATCCATCGTAACGTCCGTTGAGTTCTACAAGGTAGCGATTGTCGTATGCATAGTTGATACGGCCGAATACGCCACGGATTGCATACTCTGAATAAGACTCGTTGAGTGTCTTGGTACCGGTGCCACCGCCGAATGAAGGAACGCTTGATACCGTCTGGCCGAGAATCTGTCCATTGAAGTATTTGTACCATGAACTTTCCTGGTTATAACCGGCCATTACCTTGAAGTCATGCTTGCCCCAATTCTTCTGGTATGTTGAGTACACGTTGATTGCGTTGTACTTAGTAATCTCATCATACATCCTGTACAGATCCTGTCCTGCCTCAGGAAGGGTCTTTGCAGCGAACTGTGCTTCTGCCTGCTCGTAAGGTGCTGAGTAGTAATCGAAGTTGGTGTCCTTTCGATCAAAGGTATATTCAGCGGTTGCTGTCCATCCTGGGAGAATCTTGAAGATTGAACGGAGAGCGATACGTGAGATGGCAGTATTGTTGTTTGATGTAGGAACCTGCTGGAGCTGGCTTGCGGGTGCCTGCGAAAGAACGTCATGGTCTCTGCCTACTGTCTCTCCGGGGAAGTATGAAGGATAGTAGTTGATTAGACGTGTTGTGTAGAAGCTGCCATTCTCAGGGTTCGTGGTGTTTGCGTTCGAGTAAGAGATTGTAGCTTCTTGGGTCAGCCACTTGGTGACGTCAGCTGAAACGAATGAGCTGATGTTCTTGCGGCCATATTTGTCCTTCTTGGTAAGGAGGGGGCCGTTCACTGTGTTGAGACCTGCGGAAATACGATAGCGGATCTTGTCTGAACCACCTGATACTGAAACGTTATGGTTCTGGAGGAAACCGGTCTCCAGCATGTTCTTGAAAAGGTCAGTCTCGTTCAGGAAGTAATAGACGTTGTTACCTGCGGGGAGGATTCCCTCGCCGATGGTCTTAAGAGAAGATGGGTCACTCTTGTACTGGGCAAGGTACTCCTTCCACTGCTGGATGTTACCGTTGCCTGCCCAATAGTTGCTGTTGTAGCCAGCCTCGAGGTAAGCGTCGATGTAATCGGTAAGAGAGGCCTGCTGAGGGCAGTTGATTGAATTCAGCGCACCGATGTTGGTGTTGTAGTTGAGAGAGAACTTGGTTCCGCTCTTCGGGCGCTTGGTGGTCACGAGGATCACACCTGCTGCAGCGCGTGCACCGTAGATAGCTGAGGAAGCTGCGTCCTTGAGGACCGACACGCTCTCGATGTCATCAGGATTGAGGTTGTTGATATCACCCTCGACGTTGTCGATGAGAACGAGCGGTGAGCCACCGTTGATTGAAAGGTCGCCGCGGATGCTGAAGTTCTTGGCCTGACTGGTAGAGGAGCCGCCGCTGATGGTGAGTCCGGGGATTGCACCCTGAAGTGCGTTGGCTGCGTTGATGACGGGACGGTCACCGAGAACTTCGTCCATGCTCACCTGTGATACTGATCCTGTAATGTTGGGCTTCTTCTGTGTTCCGAAGCCGACCACCACAACCTCTTCGAGGAGATCGGTGTCCTCTTTTAGGATGATTGACAGGTTTGCCTGACCGTTGACGGCGACTTCCTTTGTCTCATATCCGATGCAGGATATGACAAGAGTTGCATTGGGAGCCGCTGACAATGAGAACTTACCATCGAGGTCGGTGGTCGTTCCCACGTTGCCTGCATTCTTGACGATGACTGCAGCACCTATCACAGGCTGGTTTGTCTCGTCAAGAATCTGTCCTGCAATACGCTGGGTCTGGGCATATGACAGCCCTCCCAGTAAGCAGCTTAGAATCATTACGATTCCCAAACAGATACTTTTTCTCATAAGCATTGTTTTAGTTAAAAATGAATTAGTAATATAAAGTTATCAGTTTTATGGATTACTAATATACATATATTATTGGTAATACAATTAATTCTAGAATAAAAAAGTCAAATTTGAGATTAATCATGAGTATTTAATAAAGAATTGGATTAAAAATACAAAACTATTAGTAAATTTACGCGGTTATTCATTTCTTTCATTGTCATGAAGCAGAATATCGAGAAGAACATATCAAGAATCATAAAGAACGAGGTGCTCAATCATATCGTGCAGTTCGGCACCTTCACCATTCCTGATATAGTTGAAAACACCGGCATCAGTGCAACGACAATAGCAAAATATGTGAACGAGCTTCAGGATGACAACATACTGATTGTCCAGGACACTGTAAAGACGGTCCGACGGGGCCGCAGGCCGATATTGTATGGCATAAGGCCCGACGCAAGCTACTTTGTTGGCGTTGACATCAAGGCTTCCTCCCTCACGCTTGGGCTTATGGACATTTCCGGGAAGATGCTAAGCATAGTGAACGACGACTCGTTCCGCTTCGACGACTCGTATGCCAAGTACGAGGAGATATGTGTTGCCGTCGGAAGGTTCATAAAGGAATCTGGCCGCGGCATATCATGCATATGCGTCACGGTCGGTGGACGTGTCAACACTGTGAAGGGCACGTGTGCAACACATTTCAATTTCGAGGACAATGGTGAGGTGCCCATTGCCGATGTCCTGTCAGAACGTTTTGGATGTAAGGTCATCATCGAGAATGACACGAAGGCCATAACGTATGGCGAATATATGTCGATGAAGGACAAGACGATAAGGAACTTTCTCTATGTCAACATCGGCTGGGGTCTCGGACTGGGTGTGATCATTGACGGCAAGCAGCTCACAGGGGCGAATGGATATGCTGGAGAGTTTGGTCACATGCCATTCTATGACAATGATGTCATATGCCACTGCGGAAAGAAGGGATGCATAGAAACGGAGGCATCCGGAAGCGCCATCAACAGGAAGCTTGTCCAGCGCATCAAGAATGGGGAGCAGTCCATATTGGCTCCACGCGTGCTTAAAGGACAGCAGCTGACGATACAGGAGATCCTGTATGCCGCAGAAAAGGAGGACCCTCTCTGCGTCGACCTCATATCTCAGACCGGGACTGAGCTCGGACGTCATCTTGCCGGCATGATCAACCTCTTCAACCCGGACATGATTATGATAGGTGGTACGCTGTCAAAGGCTGCTGCCTACTATTTCCTTCATCCGTTGAGCGCATCCGTACGCAAGTACTCGCTCAAACTGTTGAGCAGAGATGTCACCCTGCTGACATCAAGCCTGGGTGACGACGCAGGCATCGTAGGTGCTTGCTTCGTGGCCAGGAACAGTGTGCTGTCAAGGATCATGAACGGGTGATTGCCAGACGAGTTTCTGTGCCATTCCTTTCCACATCAACTCTGACAGGGCGTATATCCTGGGGAAGAGACGTGCCTCCAGCATGTCCTCGGTCAGGCCGTAATCGGTCCACAGAGTGCATTCCATGCCCAGGACCAGAGGATCGCCTTCTGACAGGGCGGCGTCTGCGGGGTTCCTCAGATATGCATCTTCGAGCGAGAATGTTCTGTCTTCTCCGTAGCCTCTCCAAGGAGTCTCCGGGAAGTTCAGGTAGTTGTAGTAGTTGGGGCTGCAGATGACAGGATAGCCGCTTTCGACGGCCTTCCTGTAGTTCTTGTCACGGTTCCTTCGGTAGTTCCACCACTGTATGACGACGTTGTCGGGCAAGGGGTGGTCACCGTTGTCAATCACATCCTCCCAGAATATGGCTTTGCGTCCTTTGGTTTCAAGATGGGACGCCATCTGCGCGGACAGCCATAGCTGCAGTTCGTGGGAGTCCCTGAGCCCACATTCCCTGATCCTGCGCTGGCAGTCGGGGCATCTGTCCCAATTGCCCTTCGGGGCCTCGTCGCCTCCGAGATGGATGTACCTTGACGGGAACAGTTCGCATACCTCGTCAAGCACGTCCTTCAGAAACGCCAGAGTCTCATCCTTGCCGGCGCAGAAGATGCAGTCGGTGAAGCCTGTCTGGGGTATCTCGGCAGGCTCGCCGAAGCAGGAGTACTCCGGATAGGAGAAAAGCGCAGCCTCTGCATGGCCTGGAATGTCAATCTCCGGGACGACTGTGATGTTCCTTGCGACGGCATACTCTATTATTTCCTTTACCTGCTCCTGGGTGTAGTAGCCTTGCTGCTCAGGTCCTTCTCCGACGAAGGCTCCCTTGCGTGTCAGATCGGGATATTTCCTGATTTCCAGGCGCCAGCCGAGCCCTTCGGTAAGATGCCAGTGGAAGACGTTCATCCTCAGCTCATACATCAGGTCGAGCTGCTTCTTTATGGTCTTCATGCTCTGGTATTGGCGACCGGAATCAAGCATGAATCCCCGCCAGCTGCATCTTGGGTAATCGTATATCTTGCAACATGGCAAGCCGTTGGACTTCAGCTCTCTGAGTGTCTGTTCGGAATAGAGCCTCCCTCCTTCGGTGGAATACTTCACCTCGATCCTGCGCCTGGTGATCCTGATGGAATATCCGTCAGGGGGAATGCTACTGTCCACTGAATAACGGGCCTCGTCGCATCTTGAAACACCGCCGGTATACTTGACATTCTGAGGGGAAGGTAGCTTGTTCCGTCCCGTTCCGGTCAAGCAGGCCAGGCAGAGCATTGCACTGAGGAAGAATCTGGAAGTCATGCTATATTTCTGCACCTATATAATTTATTCTTCGTCTTTCAATAGCCAGTCAACGGAGAAGTTCAGGAAGTACATGTCGAATTCCACATTGGGATTCTCCTCGATGTATGCTCCTATGGTTCCGTCAGCAAGCACAGTCATCGATGAATAGACGGATTTGTATTTGCATAGGCTCTTCACCTGAGGCCAGGTCTGTCCGTTGTCGTGGCTTACGAATACACTGACGTTCTCCCTTGACATGGAATTGGGGACACTCTGCAGCAGCAGACTGTCGCCTACGTTGATGATATCACCGTCACAAGCGTTGACGCACATATCCTTCCAAAGGCCCTGCTCTCCCCATGAGAGGCCTCCGTCCTCTGAGATGTTGAAACCACGCTCCCCACGACGGCGCACGCTCATCATGACCTTGCCATCCGGCAGCTCAACAACCTTGGCTTCATCGCCACCGTCAAACGCACACTTCGAAACTCCCCAGGTCTTTCCGTTATCGTCAGAATATACGGCATAGTTGTAAAACCGGGAGGCCGAAGAAGAGTGTACGGCTGCCACGAACATGATTCTGCCAGCATAATCGCCCTTGACCATCCTCAGACCATGGCCAGAGCCGAAGAATGCGCTGTGGCAGTCCCTGCATTCGGGGTTCACAGCATCGGGGCCCCAGAGCATCGAGGTGCAGTCGAAGGGCTCCTCCCAGGTCAGGCCACCGTCGTGGCTGAGCGAGATGTAGTTGCGCTGCGGATTCTCGAGATTGGAGGCCCAGAGTCCTGGGCCGCCGCTGAAGGCACATGCTATGGTGCCATCCGCAGCCTGTACGATTGCGGCGTCTCCGTAGCCCTTGCCCCAGCCCTGTCCTTCGATGACAGTAATGGGATCCGACCAGGTCCTGCCTCCGTCAGTACTGCGCTGCGCTATGATGTCGATGTCTTCTGGCAAGTCATTGTCATTATCCTTTCGTCTGTCGGTAGTTATGAGAAGCGTGCCGTCCTGCAGAGTTTCTATCGCGGGAATGCGGTAGCCTGTGGTGTTGTAGTATCCCTGGCCGAGCACCTTGACACGTCGCAGCAGTATCTCCCTGCGGCAGGGCTTGCGTACATCTACGGAAATCCACCTGCCACCGATGCGAACCTTTTCGATATCGGCGCTGATGGTGTTCCCTTCGGTAGCCTCCTCCGCCACATCGGCACAGAGCTCAATGTCAGCAAGGTCATCAATGAGTGCACGGCAAGGTATGCGATATGCACGCTTGCCTTTCCTGACCTTGACTTTGCCAAGCTCTTTACCATCTCTGATTACCGAGAGAGCAGTTACGTCCGAAGGTTCAGCGTCAAGTGTGACGGCCATCCTGCGCAGCTTGATAGCCTTTTTAGGAGAGACGGTGAGGGTCATCAGGGTCTCACCTTCGCTGCCGCGGCCGGTGAATGCAGTGCAGCCATCGGCAAACATAACAGGGACCTTAGGAAGCCCCATTGTGTCCGCAAGTATGCGTGCAATCTTGAGATAGCCCTTTCCATAGACATAGTTGCCATTTGTGAAGCGTATATCCGCTCTGCCATTCTTGCATAAAGGGGTATATATGTCAACGAATCCGGCTCCCATCTCTTCAGCGATGGCCTTGATGCCTGCATTGACAGCTTCAGGGTCAGTTATGGTATAATGTGAAGGATACACCGGCTGGGGCGTCATGAGAAAGATCCTGGATTCAGGTGCTGCGGCAGCCACTGCCTCGGCGAGCTTGCGGTATCCGGCAAGTATCGTGTCGGCAGGGACATTCTTCGCAATCTCAGCGGCACCTGCATGCAGGTATATCTGTGATGGTGACTTGCCTGAGCTGAATACTGCCGGGATGTGTTTCCTGATTTGCTCAATTGAAGGGCCGCCGAAGCCCCAGCCGGTACCGCGGTTCTTGATTCTCGGGCTGCCGAGCAACTCATGCCACTCGCCGCCGTGAATCATCTCGTCACCCATAAGGACTATGTCATCTTCGTCGAGAGGAATCTGGTCAAATGCCGCAGCACGCATCCCATAACTGCTGGGAAGGCCACAGTCATTGAAGTCACTGTCAGGATAGACGCTGTCTGCGCCCACATATCGGGCAATCTCTTCACACCAGACCTTGTAGCCTGAAGGATAGAGGTGAAGGCCGTCCTTCGTGTAAGCCGGATTGATGTGAGTGGTACCTGGCTCCACCATCTTTGACCAGAGGTCGACGTAGGTGGCCCCTTCACGGGTACACAGGTCCTTGAACATGCCATTGAGCCTTACGATGTATTCCGGAACCCTGTGGTTGGCTTCAGCGACGGGCAAGATGCTCTGGATATACAATTCCGTCTCAGGACTGCGAGCCTTGAACTTCGCCACAATCTTCTCAACATTGGATATGACCTTGTCTGGAACGTCTGCGGAGGTGTTTCCGAGGTCGTTTGTGCCGACCATGAGGAAAACCTTTGCAGGGTGGCCGGCGACAACATGGTCGATGTTCTCAAGCGTCTCCTGTGAAACGCACCCGGACACACCTCGGTTCAGTATGTTCTGCTGGCATCCGAAGGCCTCCCACCACTCGTGCATGTTGGTGATGCTGTTGCCCACGAACACGATGTCGCCCTGATGCACGGGCATCACATTGATGGCGTCATATCTGTGGTTGCGGAAAGGCTGGTCCGCAAACAGGGTAATGCTGCATGCAAGGGCAGCGAAAGCTGTGGCTATTAATCTGTGGTTCATATCGTTAGTCTAAAATTTTTCGTCCCTGAATGTTGAGGCGGGTATTCCGCTTGTGTTCGTAAGGTCTGCCTCTGTCGGGTTGGGCTGCCATGCATAGCGCACGGCGCACGGAGACTTGACTTCCTTTGCCTGAAGGACTATGGTCTTCCCATCCACCTTCGCGCTTGCGGGATAGTAGATTCCATCGGCGCCGGCTATCTCGAAGCCCTTGCTCACACTCAGGCCCTCTGCATAGTCGAAGCTGAGGCGAAGCGTGCCGCCTTCTGCTGCAAAGCTCCTGTATACCGGACCGGACGGGATCACATCATCGCGGCCGTAGAAGTCATGAAGCACACATGCCGCTGAACGCTCGCCAACGGGCTTCTTGTCCCTAGGGTGCACATCGGTAGGGTGTCCGAGGTCGGAGCAGACGGTGAGGCCCACACCTTCGATCTCTTCTGCGAGCCTTCTCTGCGAATCCCTGAACCAGGGCCAGCTCGGGCGGTTGCCTATGCCGGAAAGCTGCACCACCTGAATGGCAGTGGATTCTCTGAAGTATCCGCGGAATCCCTTGACCATCAGCCTGAAGAAGTCTGCGTGCGTTTCCATATTGTGGGCGTTGGACTCACCTTGATACCACAGGATGCCCTTTATGCCCCAGCCGTCAAGCTGACGTATTCCGGCATCGAAGAGGTATCCTGGCTGATAAGGGTGGCGTTGAAGTGGATTTACAGAAAGTTCTATGTTCTTGAGCGCCCTTCCACGTGCCCACTCCTGGCCGAAGTCGCTCCTGGCCCAGTTGTAGAGCACCTGCGGGTATTCCCAGCGCAGCAGCTCGGGATCTACCCAGGATTCCGTGGTAGAGCCTCCAACGGCGCAGCTCACAAGGCCGACATGGCATCCGAGACTGTCTGCCAGCATGCGCCCGAAGTGATAGCCCACGGCAGAGAACGCGGCAGCCCCGCTGGAAGAACAGCGCTCCCATCCTCCCGCTGTGAGGTACTGCAATCTGTTGACGGAATCCAGCGCACTCGCAGGCCATGCCTGATTGCTTGTAAGCCAGTTCTCCTTGAAATTGAACAGATGAAGTTTATCCTGATGTGCCGCTTCCTTCATGTCCTCCTCTGCGGTGGTACAGCCGCTGAGCTTGAATTCCATGTTGGACTGCCCGGCGCAAAGCCACACTTCACCTATCCAGATGTCCTCGAACTCCAGAGTCTTTTCTTTTGTTGAGATGCTCAGTTCGTAAGGACCACCGGCAGGCATGGCGGGGAACTCCACCTCCCATTTGCCATCCGCACCGGCTTCTGATTTGAGCTTCTTGCCGGCTAGGCTGACCTTTATCATGTCTCCCGCATTGGCTGTCCCGTGAATGCATATCGGACGCTCCCGCTGCAGGACCATGTGGTCTGAATACATGCTGGAGACGGCGAGGCCTCCAAAGTCGCCGGTAATGGCACCATATACTGTCCTGGCAATTATCCCGGCGCCCTCATCGTCAGGATGGAGGTTGTCTGCAAAGAGGTCCGGGCGCACGAAGAGGGGTGAGTAGAGGTCTATCAGACCCACACCCGACGTTGCTGCAATCTGCCTTATCGCCTTCTGCTCCTGGGCATGCCAGTCTCGTGTGCCGCTCTGGAATCTGTGATGACCGTGCATGATGGGAGTCATCAGGCATATCCATATCCTGGCGGAGGGGTTGGCCTTGCGGTAGTCATCTATCAGGGACCTGTAGTCCGGGATGAAATCCTCGGAATAATTTGGCCAGTTGCGTGGGTCTGTGTCGTTCAGGCCGAGGTGGATTACCACCAGGTCGGCCTTGTACGCCAATGACTCACCGTACTCCGGCAGGGTGGTGTACGGCCTGTGGCCATGGTTGAGAAGAGTCGCGCCGTTGTGCCCGAAATTGAGCACCTCGTATCCGCTGCCCAGCAGCGCCTGAAGCTGTGAGGGGTACGAGCAGTTGGCCCGGTCATCTATACCGTAGCCGTAGGTGACACTATCGCCTACGCATGCAACCTTGACCGGTGACTGGGCATAGGAAAGGAATCCTGTCAGCATCATGCTGATAAGGGCAATCAATCTATACGGCATTTTCATGAAGGCTTTATTATGGGGTTATTCGGCAAATATAATAATTTGCACCGATTGAATCGCATCATGGCGGTGTTTTTAGCACTTTGTCTGATAATTGTACGCGTGATCAAGAAATTTTGCTTAATTTTGAGAATGCCCGTTATAAGGCATGCATTGCATGATTGGATAATACGAAACAATACATCTTATGAACTCAATCCTTCTATATTTGGCATTGACCGCCAACATCTTTGCATTCGGTCAGAAATCCGCTCCGGACGGGACCGAGTGGAAAGATCCCCAGTCGTATTCGCTCAACAAGGAGCTGCCACGCAACTGGTTCTTCTCGTTCGCCGACAGGCAGTCGGCACTCAAGGTGCTTCCCGAGAACAGTGCCTACTGGCAGAGCCTCGACGGCACCTGGAAGTTCAACTGGGTGGCGACTCCCGAGGAAAGGCCTGCGGAGTTCTTCAAGGAGGACTTCGACGTCAGCGGCTGGGACGACATAGCCGTACCTTCGAACTGGCAGACGGCCGGCATCGGCAAGGACGGTTCCCAGAAGTACGGAACCCCCATATACGTCAACGTCCGCTATCCGTTCTATTACAAGGTCGAGGTGGATGACTGGAAGAAAGGATTCATGAGGACCCCGCCCGAGGACTGGACAATGTTTAAGGCACGCAACGAGGTTGGCTCCTACAAGAGGACCTTCACCGTGCCTGACCAGTGGAAGGGCATGGACGTGTTCATCGATTTCGACGGCGTTGATTCCTTCTTTTATCTGTGGATCAACGGACAGTACGTGGGATTCTCGAAGAACTCCAGGAACGCGGCCCGATTCAACATCAGCGGGTACCTGAAGTCCGGCGAGAACCAGGTCGCAGTGGAGGTGTACCGCAACAGCGACGGCTCGTACTTCGAGGCACAGGACATGTTCCGTCTCTCCGGCATATTCCGCACGGTGTCCCTCGAGGCCAAGCCCAGGACTCACGTACGTGACTTCAAAGTCACTCCCGGCTTCGCTGACGCAGTCAAGGAAACCGGCGTCCTTAATATAGAGAGCGACATGGTGAAGGAGAGCGACAAGGTCAGGAACCTCACCATAGACTGGCATCTATACAAGAACAGGCTATACAGCGACGAGGTGGAATACGTCGCTTCATTCAAGGGTGAGGGCGCAAGCTGCCGCCTGGAGTGCGGCAAGGTGGAGAAGTGGTCAGCAGAGGCCCCTCACAGATACACCCTCGTCGGTGAGCTCAAGGCAAAAAACGGCAAGGTGCTTGATGTATTCTCTACTATCGTGGGCTTCAGGGATATCGAGATCAAGGACACCAAGGCGGAGGACGATGAGTTCGGAATCGCAGGAAGATACTTCTACATTAACGGCAAGCCGGTGAAGCTACGCGGAGTGAACCGTCATGAGACCTCGCCCGAGCTCGGGCACGCCATCGGCCGTGATGTCATGGAAAAGGACATCATGATGATGAAAAGAGCGAACGTCAACCATGTGCGCAACTCGCATTATCCCGACGACCCCTACTGGTACTGGCTTTGCGACAAGTACGGCATCTACCTGATGGACGAGGCGAACATAGAGAGCCACCCTTATTACTATAACAAGGAGTCTCTCTCCCACGTGCCTGAATTCAAGGATGTCCACATCGCCAGGATGATGGAGATGATGAAGAGCAACTACAATCATCCCTCGATAGTGATCTGGAGCATGGGCAACGAGGCAGGCCCCGGAGTGAACTTCGCGTTCACCTACGTCGAGGCCAAGGCATTCGACACCATGCGTCCCGTGCAGTATGAGAGGAACAACGACGTCTCCGACATAGGATGCCGCCAGTATCCCGATGTGGAATGGGTGCGCAAGGTGGCTACGGGCAAGGCACAGGTCAAGTATCCCTACCACATCAACGAGTTCGCACATTCCATGGGCAACGCGCTCGGCGACTTCGCTGACTACTGGGAGATCATGGACTCCAACAACCACTTCATCGGTGGCGCGATCTGGGACTGGGTTGACCAGTCGATTTACAACTACGAGAAGGACGGCACCCGGTATCTTGCATACGGCGGCGACTTCGGCGACTATCCCAATGACGGCCAGTTCGTGATGAACGGCATAGTCTTCGGCGACAGGGAGCCCAAGCCTGGGTACTGGGAGGTCAAGGAGGTTTATCAGCCGGTCTACACCACGTATCTGGGCGACGGCCGCATCGAGGTGTTCAACAGGAACTACTTCGAGCCTGTGAAGGCCGACCTTCACTACGCCTTCGTTTCCGAGGACGGCGTGCCGCCCTACAAGAAGATGGAGGTCAGCGTGGAACCCCGTGCAAAGAAGGTATATCAACTTGAGATGGAAACCCTTCCCGAAGGCGTACAGGCCTTCCTTGACGTCAACTACATCGCACAGGAGAAGTATCCCTGGACTAACGGGCATGACACGGAGATATCGTCAGACCGCATTCTCGTTCAGGACGGAGCGCCCTATCTGATTCCCGAGCAATGCGAGGTTTCTGACTTCAACATCGAGTTTGACGACAAGACAGGAACCATCAACCGCCTGAGCTACGACGGCACGGACGTGATCGTCCCCGGCGAGGGGCCCGTGCTCAATCCCTTCAGGGCATTCGTAAACAACGACGTATGGATGTTCAAGGAGTGGTACGCCCAGGGTCTCGACAGACTTGAGCACCATGCCGTGGCGACTTCACGGACGGACAACCCCGACGGCTCATATTCCGTCAGGTACACAGTCGAGTCCCGTGCGCACAACGGCTCCAAGATCCTGACCCCGGGCAATCACGGCTATCATAGGATCGAGGACAGCCCCGAGCTGACCAACGTCATCAAGTTCACGTCGGAGCAGGTCTGGACTGTATATCCTAACGGAAGGATCGTCTTCAGCGCCAACATCACCTCCGACAAGCCGGAGCTTGTCCTGGGAAGGATAGGATACCTCTTCAAGGTGCCCGCAAGCCTGAGCCGGTTCGAGTACTACGGACTCGGCCCTTGGGAGAACTACTGCGACAGGAAGTCCGCAAGCTTCGTGGCCGCATTTGAGGGGGATGTCAAGGATAATGTAACCAATTACACCAAGCCTCAGGAGATGGGCAACCACGAAGAGGTGTCATGGGTCAAGCTGAGTGACGGAAAGAACTGCGGGATAATGGTGAAGGCCCTTTCCAACTCACTCAAGGACGCACCCGTCATGAGCATGTCAGTGCTTCCTTACAGCGCCAAGGATCTTGTGATGTCAGCGCATCCGCATCAGCTGCCCGAGCAGGGTGATGTCACCTACTTGACGATCGATGCGGCCGTGCTCGGCCTCGGCGGTGCAAGCTGCGGTCCCGCGCCCCAGGAGAAGAACAGGGTCCATGCCGGACCGACGAGCTTCTCGTTCGAGATAGCCCCATGTAAATGAACATCATAATAGAATCGATACATAAATGAATTATTCGGAATTTGATGTCACATGTGCCAAATGGGGCGATGTGCAAAAGATTGATAAATATGACATGGCCATCCTTCCATGGGGTGCGACCGAGCCTCACAACGGTCATCTGCCTTATTGTACCGATGTCCTTTCGTCCCAGGCAATAGCATTTGATGTTGCTGCCGGTGCAAAGGGGCTCGGAATCAATGTGATGGTTCTTCCAGGCGTGCCATACGGATCCCAGAACCCTGGACAGCGGGAACTGCCCTTTTGCATCCATACATCGCAGGCTACGCAGTCAGCAATATTGCATGACATCGTCTGCTCGCTTGAGCATCAGGGCATCAAGAAGCTGCTCATCGTAAACGGTCACGGTGGTAACTCCTTCAAAGGATTCATCCGTGACCTGGCAGTGGAGAAACCCGACTTCCTCGTGGCCTCCAGCGAGTGGTTTAGCTTTATCCCACGCAGGGACTTCTTTGACGCCACGGTTGACGATCATGCAGGCGAGCAGGAGACATCAGTGATGATGCACTATTACCCTGAACTAGTAAAGATGGAGTACGCCAGCAATGGTGCCACAAGACCTTTCAATGTGGACGGCCTTAACCATAAGGTCGCGTGGGTTCCACGCAACTGGAGCGAGTTCTCAACCAATACAGGAATTGGGGATCCATCGAAGTCTACTCCCGAGAAAGGCAAAGCTTACGCAGAGGCGGTCGTGACCGAATACGTCAAGCTCGTCTCCGAACTGTGTACAAAAGCTCTTTAGTGAAAGCCTGTCCAGGTTCCGGACTTCACAAGAGGGGAGTGGAACAGATAATTGACACACATGCCTTGACCGGGTTTTCATATTTTTCCACTTGAGAGACTCCGTTTGAAGTTCTTATCCAGTTCTCCTCCCATGAAGTGAAATCAAAGTCCGCGCCATGGTCGAACCAGTTCTTCCATCTTGGAAGATAATAATCCCTGACCAGACCTGACCATATTCGAGCAGAATAATCATCTACCGGAGGCCCCCAGACGGTTATAAGCCTTTTTGCGTTTCTTTCATAATAATCAGACA
The DNA here is from genome assembly GCA_018064625.1 of Candidatus Cryptobacteroides equifaecalis. Classification (GTDB taxonomy): domain Bacteria; phylum Bacteroidota; class Bacteroidia; order Bacteroidales; family UBA932; genus Cryptobacteroides; species Cryptobacteroides equifaecalis. The sequence continues at coordinate 19,334 of JAGHUW010000042.1, forward strand.
GCTCCTCAGTAGACCCCCAGCTGCGGGCATAATCCACCCATTTATCCAGTCGCAAATTCGGATGAGATGCCAACACCTTATCCAGAATAATAGCAAGCTCACAGAACCGGTCAGCATCTTCAACTTGCAGGGCTTCTTCCATACGCGCGCCAAGATATTGGGCAGTAAGTTCCTCCAGATCTATTTCAAATAGTGGAGAATCGTAGAGTTCGTCTGCGGCAGAAGAAAAAGACCTGATAGCTTGATACAGGTGTTCGTCTATCTTTATTGAACCTTTACCTGCAAGCCCCGGCCTCAATTGCCACATATACCTTGGATGGTCAGTAAAACTGCCGTATACTCCTTTCCTGATCTCTGTCCAATAATCCCGTATGCCCTTAGGTGCAGAGCCATAGCGACAGACGCTGTATCTCTCGAGCCATTTGTCCAGGTCTATCACTGCTGTCGTCCAGCCAGCATCAGAGAGAAGTTCATATATCACTTCGTTGTTCTCGATTCCTTCAGGTGCGAATCCGAATCCGGCAAGATTACCTTTATTCTCAGACAACATTGCCGCGAAACGGCCATTTGCATAAAAGTCCAATATCCCGGTCATTCCCGTCTTGCCTCCCATGTTGGGTATCACACTGTAAATCCATTGCTTGCCAAAGAATCCTTTATAGTATTCCCAATTGTATTCTGAATGCCAGAAACACTTATTATAGTCAGCTGCAAGGTCAAGAAGAAGCATCTTGTCATCAGGAACTCTGCTGACAAGAGATGCAAGGGTCTCGTAGTCCCATACATCGTGTTGATATCCGAACATCCATCCCTGCATGACCCAGAC
>JAGHUW010000185.1 GCA_018064625.1 Candidatus Cryptobacteroides equifaecalis
GCGCTGCTGCTCCACATACATGGCGATGCTGGCGAGGACAAAGTAGACGGCTGCCTGGACAGTCATCACGCGCAACTGCGGAGCTATGGTCTGGAGGTCTCCTCCTGCGGTGTTCATATTGATGAAGGCGCGACAGCCGAAGGTACTTGGGAAGAGCCATGAGAAGGCCTTCCAGAAGCCCGGGAACGCGCTTACCGGCCATGAGAAGCCTGTAAGGAATACGCATATGGGAGAGATGAAAAGCAAAAGTACAAAGACGGTCTCTCTTTTGTCTATGAACGAACTCCAGGTCATGCAGAAGAAGACACAGTCCGTGACAAAGAATACAAGAAGCACTATGATGTTCCAGAAGTTACCCCTCTGCGGGAAACCGCAGATGGCCGGGACAATGGTGGCGATATATATTCCCAATCCCATGAAGAGCAGCCAGTAGGCTATGCTGCGGCCGAAAACGGCCCTTCCTACCCCTCTTCCATGCAGATGTGCCGGAAGGGTGGAGAAACTCCTGTTCTCTTCCCTTGCCGTTCCTGCAAGCATGGTCATGCCGTAGAACATCACCTGCTGGATTATTAGCAGCAGTATGGCTGAGATAAGGAAGATACTGTAGGAGAAGGTCCTGTTATATGGCAGATTTTCGGTATATACCAGAGGCTGGACCTTCCCGTGGTTGATCTCGTCAAGCATTACGAACTCCGAACCCATAAGCAGGTTTTTGTAATATAGGAAGCTGCTCATGTCGGCATATATGGAAAGTTTGGCCGTCTCCCCAAGTGCGAGTCTCTCTCCGAAGTCGCCGGGGAACATCATGATTCCGTTGACCTTGCGGTCTTCGAGCAGCCTGCGCGCCTCGACCATGTCCGCACAGCGGTAGGCCACGCTGATCTCCCTCGTGGCGTCCACCTTCTGTATATACCTGCGGCTCTCGATGCAGTCGGCATTGTCCACCACCGCGATCGGAGTGTCCTCGAGCACTCCGTTTCTGTATATGAAGTTATAAAGCAGCGGATAACCGAGACCGGCCACGAAGAAGATGATGAGGAATCCCCCATCCTGGAAAATGCTCCTGAGTTCGTGGGTCATCACCCCCCAGAGGTCTGAGAGCCACTGCCTGAAATATGATTTTTCCATGGTCTAATTCCTTGGATAATTCTGATTTATGTACGCATCCTTCAGCCTCGGAAGTACAGTGAAAGGCAGGAAGGTGAATATGAGTAGATGGATTATCTCCCTATAACAGCCTGCAAAGCCTGTGGCGAACATGCCCTCCCTCACATAAAAAAGGTAATAGTGCCTGAGAGGGAATATCTCCGCTACACCCTGCAGAGCGGCGGGCATGGCCTCTACCGGAAGGGTGAAACCCGTCATGGAGAATGCCATCACGCTGAAAAGTGCACCGATACTGAGGGCAAACCTCAACACAGGGACACAGCCGATGATGAACACGCCCACCGATTCCGCTGCAAGAACGAGCAGGAGGGCATCCAGAAGCATCCACCAGATGGAGCCCTCAAGGGGGAAATGCATCCTGCCGTACAGCAGGAACATGAGAGCGAAGGCCATCATGGTGAAAAGTCCTGTATAGAGTGCCAGCTTACCGGCCACTGCAGGACAGATATGTCCGCCCGTGACATCCATCAGGTTGCGTGAAGTGCCATACTTCAGTTCCGTGCCGAAGGAGTAGATTATGAGGATTATGATTATCATCTCCAGCACTCCCGGCAGCATCATGTTGGCAAGGTAGGCACCGTAGTTCATCGTAGGGTTGCCAGGCATGTGGATATCTATATCCACCGGTCTGAGCTTGCCCATGATGGCATGTTCATTCACGCCCCTTGCCCTGAGAGTCTGTCTCTGGACTGCTCCTGCCGTGAGGTTTATCATCGTCAGGATATCTTTATAAGCCAGGGATCCGCCAAGGAAATACAGAGTGTTGACGTAGAATGTGAATTCCGGCTGCCTCTGTCCCAGAACATCTTCATACATGCCATAAGGCAGCACACATACAGATGTTATCACTCCCCTTTCCATGTCGTCCCTGGCACTCTCGAAGTCAGGATAATGTTTCACCTCACCCAGCTGGGTGCATCCAGCTGCTGCACAAAATTCCTCGTCAGGGATGAGTTGTCATAATCCACCACCCCTATGGGCAGGTCTGAAGGCACGCCGTCACGGAAGAATGTAAGGTAGAAAAGGCAGCAGAAAGCCATCACGCAGACGGATCCCACCATATACACCGGGCGTTTATGCCAGATGTGCACCTCTCTCCTTATTACATCATACAGGCGTTTCATCGTACGATCAGTGCTGTCATACCCGGAAGAAGTCCGTCAACCCTGGAGGTCGGGACCGCCCTCACCTCGAATGTCTTGGCATCATATCCGTCAGTCTCCCTCGTAGCCTTCCATGTGGCATAGGATTCGCGGACTGCCATGTAATTGACCTTGGCAGATACCCTCGCATCTCCCAGGGCAGGTATGCTGAGCATGATGTCACTTCCTATATTCAATCCCTTGAGCATGTCTTCCCTGACGTTGAAGGTGAACCATACATCGTTCAGATCCACAATGGTCATGATAGGGGAACCCGTGCCGACGAGCTCGCCGCACTTTGGGAAGACGGCTGAGACAATTCCGTCAACCGGAGCGGTGAGACCGAGTTCGCCAAGGTAGGACTGAACCTCCATCACTGCGCCGTTGGCCTGGTCCACGAGAGCCTGGGCCGCTGCCTTGTCCTCCTCGCGTGCACCACGGAGCGCCATGTCATATTTGCTCTTCGCTGCGCGGGAGGTAACCACGGCGGCGTCGCACTTTGCCTTGACCTCGTCATATTTCTGAGCTGACACCACATTCTGATCCAGCAGTTTCTGCATCCTGTCGAAGGACTTCTTCATCACCTCCTCCTGAACCACAGCAGACTGCCAGAGGTTGTATGCGCCCCTGATCTCCTCGCTGCGGGCTCCGGCCTGAGCCTTCTTGCTCTGAGCCATGGCAGCATTCCTTGCTGCGGTGGCCTGGGCCAGCTTTGCGCGGACTTCAGGAGAGTCTATGAATACCAGAGTGTCTCCCTTGCTGACATGCTGACCTTCCCTGGCCAGAATCTCCTCTATCCTTCCCGGGACCTTGCCGGACACCCTGTACTCATTGGCCTCGGCCACTCCCTGGATCACTGTTTCCTTAGGCTTGGATACGAAATATCCTGCTGCTGCGATGATGAGGACCACAGCAACCAGAGCTGAGACTCCCGCGATAAGATTATAGTTTTTTGTCTGTTTCATATTGATATGTTCTTTATTCGTTGTTTCTAAGTTCGCCCTGCGCCTTAAGCAGTTTGGTATGGTTCATCCTGAGGTCTATCCCGGCGTCAATGAGTTCTGAATTGGCCTGCATCCAGGCCGTCTGTGCCTGAAGGGTGACAATCGTCTCGACCACACCTTCCTCGAAACCGAGCGTTGCCACGCGGAGGTTCTCCTCTGCACTTTCAAGGTTGCTTTCAGCCATGTGAAGACGGTCCAGAGCCTCCTGTTCCTGCTTTGTAAGCTGCTCAACCTCGAGGGATATCATCTCGCAGGCATCGTCGTAACGGCTCTTGTAGAGGGAGGCCTCAGCCTTTGCCTTGCGCGTCCTCTGCAGGGCCTCGGTCCCGTGGAAAATAGGTATGCTGACCATCACCCCGGCATTGAACATGCCACCGAAGTCGTTCCTGAAGCCATTGAAGGCCGACGGGTTGCTGATGAGGTAGTTCGCCGTCAGCGCAACCTTCGGGAACATATCGGCACGGGCTATCTTGAACTTCTGGTCATAGATCTTGGCGGCGAGGTCCAGGCTCTTTGTTTCAGGCCTGTCCACAAGGACCTGGTCCATGTCCTTCCTTGCGGTGAGGCCCGGGAGGGAGGCTGTGGAGAAACCGTCCACGAGTTCATCGGCCAGAGTGATCTCCGTGTCAAGAGGAAGGCCTACCTGCTTGCACAGCAGCATCTTGGAAAGTGCGAGGCCGTTCACGGCCCGACTCAGAAGCATCTGGGCCTCATTGCGCTTCACCCTGACAGGAAGAATATCGGACTTGACTGCCGTACCCTCGGCCACCGCAATCTCTCCGTTCCTCTGCATTGACTCCAGCAGGTCGAGGTAGGTTTCGGCCAGCTTCTTTTTGTTGGCGATGGAGACTATCTGCCAGTAGGTGAGGTCTACATTGACCAGAACTTCCTGGGCTTTGGAATCGCACTGAACCAGAGCGAGCTGCTCTGCGAGGGAGGCCATCTTGTTGGAAGCTATGATCTTTCCGCCCATGAACACAGGCTGCTGAACGGAAACTACCCCCGCATAGACATTGGTGATATCGAGGTTGAACGCCTGACTCACTTCCGTGCCTATGGTGTTGAGCAGAGTCGAAACATCGGCAGTGGAAAGGGTGCTGAGAACGGTCTTCCACATAGGGCTGATCATGTATTCGAGAGTAGCGGCAGGGTTGGACTGTATTGCGTCCGTGAGCTGCTGCATCATTCCCTTGATCTGTTCCTGCGCAGTCGTTCCCATGTTCTGGAGGGCATTTGCACGGTCCTCCCCTATGAGGTCCAGATTACGGCTGTTGTACTGATAGGTTCCCGTTGCCTTGATGTTCGGGAAATAGTTGGCTATGGCTGTCTTCTTGTCATACCCGGCCATCTTTGCCTTCTGCCTGGCCTGATCCAACTCCCTGTTGGAGTCCATGGCCATTTTACGGCATTCCTCCAGCGTCAATGTCTTCTGAGCATTGAGTCCGAGTGGAATGGCCAGGGCGAGGGCTACGAAAAATGATACTTTCTTCATATTTTGCGTCTTTCTGTTTTTTTGACGATATTTGCGCAACATTTGTACCGTATCTTTGCAACAAAACAGAAGCTGAATATTATGTATCACATTGCCAACGACAAGCGCCAGCAGGCAACGGCCGAGAAGATAAGAGAGGGTCTGAAGAACTGTCTTCATGTCAAAAATATGACAGAAATCACTGTCAGTGACATTGCGGCAGCGGCAGGGGTGAGCAGGTCAACGTTCTATAGAAGTTTCGACATGCCGCTGGACGTTCTGAGTTACGCCTGCAATCAGGTGTTCGACATGATCATCAGGGACTTTTCCAAGGTGGAGCTGGAAGACGCGGACGATTTCATCCTGTATTGCCTGAGGTACTGGAAAAAACACACGGACATTCTGGACGCCGCAGTGAACTGTGACCGTCTGGACATAGTGCAGACTGCACTGGAGAATCACTCCGACAGATTCATCGGAG
>JAGHUW010000097.1 GCA_018064625.1 Candidatus Cryptobacteroides equifaecalis
ATCACCTGCAACTGTCTTTACAGACCCGGGGACTACGGTTCAAAGTTCTGGCGCATCCCGGCCATACTCCAGCTCAGCGACGGAACTCTTCTCGCAGTGAACGACAAACGCAACGAGACAGAGGAAGACCTCCCAGGAAGGATAGATGTGGTATGCCGCTACAGCACGGACAAGGGAAAGACCTGGAGCGATATGCAGTACGTGGCAAAGAACACAGGGTTCATGCACGGCTACGGCGACCCGGGACTGGCCGAGTTTGAAGACGGTACCGTGATCTGCACCTTCACCAGCGGTGAGACCTTCAGCTTCTCAAAATGGGAGAACCCTCAGAGGTCATTTTACGCCCTAAGCCACGACCACGGACGCAGCTGGGAGAAGCCTGTGGAGTTCACAGGAGTCATCTGGGGTCCGCAGGCAGAGAACCCAAGCACCAGCAGCTGCCGTTCCTCATTCACCAGCAGCGGCAACTCCTTAGTAATCAAGGAAGGTCCATACAAGGGAAGGTTCATCGCCATGGCAGTACTCTTTAATGATGCTACGGGCCGACTCTGCAACCACGCCATCTTCACCGACGACGGTGCAAAGACCTGGCATGTCTCGGATATGGTCCCGGCCCCTTGCGGTGACGAGGCTAAAGTCGTACAGCTCAACGACGGAAACCTGCTTTGCAGCATACGCAACAACGGCAACAGGCTGTGGAGCATCTCCCGCGACGGAGGCCTTCACTGGGAAGAGTCCAGAGAATGGGCCGATGTAACCACCTGCGCCTGCAACGGAGACCTCATCAGATACAACGACAGAATACTCCTGCATTCCGTACCGGACAGCGACAGACGAGAAAATGTCTGCGTCAAAGTCAGCTATGATGACGGAAAGACCTGGCCGGTGAGCAAGGTCATCTGCAAGGGTCCGTCGCAGTACTCGTCCCTCACGGTCCTGCAGGACGGTACCATAGCTGCCTTCATAGAGAAGAACACCAGCGGGGTCGAGCTCTGGTATTTAAACTTTACCCTCGGCTGGGTCGAGGGTAAATTCTATAAAAAGGGCGTATTCATAGACAGGATCTTAGATCATGTCAGGTAGTGATGCACTCCCCATTGCCTTTGAGATGATCAGAACTGGATTGTGTATTTGAGACTTGGCATAATAGGGAAAAGGGAAACAGACTGCCATTTCCTTGCTTCCGCGTTATAGGAAAGCCAACTTACATTGTGTCTGTTGAGCAGATTATAAACACCTATCGAAATTTCCTGAGGATGTCTGCGTGACTTCAGTTTGAGATTTGTACTTATATCCACACGTACATATTCCGGCATCCTGTAGTTATTCACACCGGTATAGTAATCTATTTCAATGCTGCCTCCAGGCAGTCTGTCATCAATCCATGATCCGGAAGGAACCGTCTCCCAATGCCCGGACTGATAGGTAAAGAAAGCACCCACGCTCAGTTCCCTTCTTTCATCATTAAGCAGAAGAGCAGAAAGATCGGCATTTAGAATGTGCTTTCGGTCGAATTTTGCCGGGAAAGGATTACCGGCATTCATTTTCTCGAACAGCCTGTCGGTCTTTGAAAGAGTGTACGAAATCTGACCCTTCACAATCTTTCCTTCTTTTCTCAACCGGAATTCCATTCCTTTGGACGAGCCCGTTCCAACTTCGATATGATCCGCCCATCCGGCTATCACAGAATCGAATATACGGCTTGCGTCGGTGTACCAGAGGATGTTGGAAATATCCTTTTTGTAAACCCCGGCATTGAAGGTGAAATCTCCAAGCATCAGATAAAGCCCGGCAGTGAATTGCTTTGATGTCTCAGGCAGGAAAGATGAAGTGGAAGGGATGAGCATATCAAGCGACCACCCCAGAGGTATGCCTTCAAGCGAATGATAATATTGCTTTAGGAAATCGCAACTTGCCTCAAGTCCGAATCCCTTCAATAGCTCGAAACGGGTATATGCACTGAATTCCGGTTTAATTCCGCAAGCATTATGATAATTGAGTCTTCCCGACAGTCTCAGGCCCCTGCGGAGCACATTGCCAAGGACAATCTGACCGTGAACGGTCATAAGCAGACTGTTCATTACATGGTCCGTCATCGGGGAACTGTCTTTGAACAGAAGACCGTCGGACTTCAACTCCTGTGCACTCCCTGGATTGAAGCGGGCAAACCTCCCCTTGACTCCATATTGGAATTCGACCCAGTATTTTGGCCTGGACACCGCATCCGCCTTGAGAATGGTCTCGGAAACCGTACTTCTGATCAGGAGATCGTTGTGGGTAGCCCCAAGAGTTTTCATCATTCCCTGACTGTTGCCGAATCGATTGAAAGAAAGCGATGTGTTAAGATGCGTATTGTTCCACAATGAGCGTTCATAGGCAAGATTGGCAATGAATTCCGACCACTGCATACTGTCTTGCGATTTGTCATTCAGCTCATATTTATAGGAGTCGAGCGTATGGAAGAGGGAAAGTGAGAGTTTGCTGACCTCGTCAACCTTAAAGCAGAGTTTGGCATAGGCGTCATAAACGGCAGCCTTATCGAGGTTGAAATTGAAATTCCTGTTCATCAGTTTTGACAGCAGAGCATACTCGTACTGAACCGGGGATAGACGCAGTGATGCGCTTATGGACAGACGCTCTTTGAGTAGCGGGGCACTGACGTGACCACCGAGCAGGAAGTTGCTTACGTAGGCCTTGGCATTGAAATTCTGAAAGTCGCCGTCTTTGGAAATCATACGGACGTGCGAAGCAGTCAGGTTACCCTCGTCTGAGGAGAAACCTCCAAGACTGAATTCCGCGGTAGAGACCTCATCGAGAGAATAGGATGATGCCAGACCCAGCAGGTGCGACGCAGCGTATAACGGAACCCCGTCCAGTGTCTGAAGGTTGTTTCCAAAACCACCGCCGCGAACATAAAAGGCGTTGCCCCCTCCGACTCCGGTCGCAACACCGGGAAGGCTCTGAATATACTTGACAATATCCGACTCACCCGTGGCCGATGCCGCAAGAGGCAAGTCCCCGGGGCTTACGGCTGTGACATTCATACTTGAGCGCTGACGGCTGTCGGTAAGTATTGCCGCTTTCAGGGTGTCTTTCTGATGGACTGCCTGTGCCGAGGAAAGCATGGGGAAAATCAGAAGTCCCCCAAACAGAATAAAGCCTTTAATAATATAACCTGACATAGCTCATATTGAATTCATAAAGTCCGCCAAAAATACCCATACCGCCATGCACATTGCTATAAACAGGCTCCATGGAATAATGCGATGCAAATTCCTGACCATGTATGTCGAATTTTGCCGATACATCCCGCAAATAACTGTCATATTCGTCAGAAACGAAGCGGAGATTAAAGTATCTATCAGGTTTCTCCGGGTCAAAATCGGCATTCAAAAGGAAGAGAAGACGGGAGTCCAGAGCCGTTTCCCCTTCCCATCGCTTATAACAGTCCTCCCCTTCCTCAAACGCACAAGGCATTGACGCAGTCTGATGTATTCTCAGGTATTTGCTGTGAAAAGGAGATTTACAACACTCAGCATAGAACAGATTCCAGAAGTCGATATCAGAACGGGCCACATCTTGAAATTTATTATAGATAGTATGGAAATCCTGTTTTTCCTCTTCTGCAAATTTCGTATCTTGCCACGAACCTTTGCAAATATTGAAATCATCCACTCCAGGGTGGTTTGTTATCAATGATTGCACCTGTTCATATTCTTGATCATAATAACGCTCGAAGGCAGAAACCCAAAGATTGAACGCACCTTTATAAAGAGAAGGTTCCCAGTGAATATTAGTGGTATTATACGATACCTGCTCGCGCCTTTCCAGCATAGTCTGTGCATAAAAATAGCGGGCTAATGACCTGGCACCTAAGTAAAAAGATGTTTGAGCCTTTTCCAGAGGCATAAAAAGCAGCCTTACCCTTGGAGGAAACATCATTTCTGCCCAGAGTGTATCCTTTTCTGCCGATATTATTTCCAGCTTATACTTCTTCCCGTAACTGGGCAGAAATTTACATTCCCAACGCTCTCCATTCCATGCAAAATCGTGGCTGATTCCCTTGCTGTCCTTAATGCTGACTCTGGCATTGTCGATCTTCTGCATCTCGGTCTCGACAGGTCTTTTGGCTCGATACAGGTCAAGGTACTGCATTGGAAGACGACTCTCCGAAATCTCGTATCCGAAGAAAGAGTCTTCATTGTCCATCCAAAAAACCTCAGGACGGTGAAGCACACAATTGACCACCAGAGGCATTTCGCTTCCATCGTCGAAGAATATCTCAGATACGCAGGACTGTAAACAGAAAATGCAAATAAATGCAATGAGTGAAAATGATTTTCTCTTCATAAAAGAAAAATGTTATCTTACAGGACGTACGGAACGGCCGCAGTCCTTATTTATGTACCCTGACCCTTCCCATATCCACTCACACCTTTCCACAAGTTCACTCCACTCGGCAGCGGACGGAGTGTGCCATCCCTCGCCAAGAGCCTCGACTGGGTCGAGGGTAAATAAAAGATTATTCAGAAAGCCATTTTTCAAGCCAGTCGAAGAATTCCCTGTGCCAGAACAAAGCGTTCTGAGGCTGGAGTATCCAGTGGTTCTCCTCCGGGAATATCACAAGGCGTGAAGGGACTCCCATCATCTGCGCAGCGTTGAATGCCGCCATACCCTGCTCGTAAGGGATGCGGAAATCCATCATTCCGTGTATGCAGAGTATAGGTGTATGCCATTTGGTAACGCGGCTCTCAGGGTCATTTGCATAATGATAGTGAACCTTTGCAACATTTGAGTATGGTGCACCTGCCTGCTGCATTCCTCCGAAGGTGATGCCGTCTCCCTTTGGACCTGTCTGGCCTGGCTCATAAGCATAAGGGGTAAGCCCGCCGTTGTCCCAGTTTGCGAACCAGACTTCCTCAGTGGTGTACCACATGGCCTTCTCATCGAAGATGCCGGCATGGGAGATGAAGCAGTCGTAAAGGTCACCGTGTATACCCATCATATTATATACAGAGAATCCGCCGTATGAAGCACCCACGCCGGCAAGCTTGCCTGCCCAAGGCTGGCTCTTGAACCAGCGGCCGGCAATCTGGTAATCCTCCATGTTGAGACCCTGGTAATCACCGCTGATCTGTTCCTTCCATGCCTGGCCGAAGCCACTGTCTCCATGACGGTTTGGAAGAATGACCACATAACCCTGCTGGGCCATCATGAAGAAGTTCCACCTGTAGCTCCATCCCTGATCGAGGCTGGTCTGAGGACCACCGTTGAACATCTCCACACCTGCATATGTACCATTAGGGTCAAAATGAGGAGGATAAAGCACCCAGCAGTAAAGATCCTCTCCCTGAGCTGTCTTGAGGACAATCTGCTCGGTAGTTATCTCATCTACCTGCGAAAGGATATCCCCATTCTCAGATGTCAGTGAAACAACATCCGGTGTAATATCATCCTCTTCAGATTCAGAGCTACCAGGCAGACGTACAAGGGCAAGCTCCGTAGGGAAACTCATGCTGTTGTAGCTGGTGTATATACGTATACCTTTCTCGTCCTGCTCATATCCGAATGGTGTGCCGAATCCATACCACCAGTCAGAAGGGGTGAGCCTTACTATCTCGGTATCCCCTTCCACATTGACCGAACAGAGTGCTCCGATGGCGTCTATGGTCACAGGGAAAACGATATTCCTGTTGTCAGGAGTCCAGAAGATATCAGCCACATCATACTCGAAATCCTCAGTAAGCTCACGTACTTCACTTATTCCAAAGGCGTTGCTCTGTCCGTCGGCAGGGTCGCAATCACCACTGACTCCAGTCACAGCTGCGACCATAAGCCTCTGGCGGTCAGCCTCATAGCCATCCCTTTCCATTGAAATCCAAGCAAGCCATTTTCCATCGGCACTGAAAGAAGGATTGGTATCATAACCACCCTCGGTGGTGACAGGCACAGTCTCGCCGGTCACTATGTCGTAAACATATATGGATGTATTGGTGCTGAAGGCATACTCGATGCCCATCTTCTTGCGGCAGCTGTATGCAATATGGCGTGAATCAGGTGCCCAGCTGAGCTGCTCAACTCCACCGAAAGGCTCTGTCGGGAGCTCATAAACCTCTGACTCCGAGAGAATGTCGAAAGAGTTGTCCGGTGTGATTACGTTTCCATTGAGTGCAGCCACGAAGGTACGAGGGGTCTCTGTAACCCAGTGATCCCAGTGCCTGTACATGAGTCCGTCGGCCACATATGCCTGAGCCTTGTCCAAAGCCGGATCGGAATCCTTAGGAGACTTGACCGGTCCCGGAATGGTGCTTACATACATGATCTGGGATGCATCCGGAGAGATCTTGTAATCTGAAATACCTGCAGGAACATCGCTCACACGGGTCTTGCGTCCAAGCCTGTTTCCCTTGAAGGCAGCCTTCCAGAGCTGTCCGCCCTGAAGGAAATAGATATGCTTTCCGTCCTTGCTCCATCTCGCGTTGCTCACACTCTTGCCGAACTTGCTTATCTGCACACGGTCGCTTCCGTCTGCATTGCAGACGAAAAGGTTCCTGCATGAGCGGTTCTCAGCCACGCTGGTATAGCTTACCCCATAGAGTATGAGGCTGCCGTCCGGGGAAAGCTGCGGATCGCTCAGCCTGCCGAGTGAAAGAAGTACCTCAGGAGTCATTACGCCAGACTCAACCTTCACATCAGATGGGCCTATGTAGCCCTTGTCTTCGCCTCTTTTCATAAACTTTGAAAAAGCAAATCCTATTGCATACCCTATGCCGAAGCATACGGCCACAACAAGGACGATTCTAATGAATTTTTTCATATCAACTGATTTTACTGTAATCCTTTATATTGTATTTGGCCTTACGCATTTCCTTTACCAGGGGCTCATTCTCCGGCTTTTCCAGAAGAGGGTCGTCTTCCAGCACCCGCATCGCATAGGCCCTTGCCTCTGTGAGGAGCATGCCGTCCTTTGCCAGCGAGGCAATGTTGAGATTGACCGGAAGACCGCTCTGCTGCGTGCCTTCAAGGTCACCGGGACCGCGCATGCGCATGTCTTCCTCGGCAATGTCGAAGCCGTTCTCCGTCTTGCACATCAGGTCCAGTCTCTGCTGAGCCTCGGCCGAGGTCTTTACGTCCTTCACAAGTATGCAGTAGGACTTCTCAGCACCTCGCCCTACCCTGCCCCTGAGCTGATGCAGCTGCGACAGGCCGAATCTCTGGGCCGACTCTATCACCATTACTGAAGCGTTTGGAACGTCCACGCCAACCTCTATCACCGTAGTACTCACAAGGATATGCGCCCTTCCGGCAGCAAAGGCATCCATATTGAAATTCTTCTGCTCGCTGGTCTGCTGGCCATGGACTATGGCCACCTTGTAGCCGTCGTTGAGCGGGAAGGCCTTCATTATATCCTCATAGCCCTGCTCCACATTGCTGATGTCCATCTTCTCGTTCTCGAAGATCATAGGATAGACTATGAAAGCCTGTCTTCCCTTGGCAATCTCCTCGCGTATGAATTTATACATCGCATTGCGCTTGCCCTGGCCTATGCATATGGTCTGAACCGGCTTGCGTCCCGGAGGCATCTCGTCTATGACGGAAACGTCCAGGTCTCCGTAGAGCGTCATGGCCAGCGTACGCGGGATAGGCGTAGCCGTCATCACAAGCACATGTGGAGGGCAGCCGGGGCCCTTTGCCCAAAGCCGGGCGCGCTGATCCACGCCAAAACGGTGCTGCTCGTCAACCACGGCAAGTCCAAGCCTGCTGAAAACGACGTTGTCCTCAAGCAGTGCGTGTGTGCCCACAACGAGACCTATGCTGCCATCCTGCAGACCGGCGAATATCTCACGGCGGTCCTTGGTTCCGGTGGAGCCTGTAAGAAGAGCGCAGCGGACCGAGGTAGGTGCGAGGTACTTCTGCATATTGGCGTAATGCTGCTGCGCGAGCACCTCCGTCGGCGCCATGATGCAGGCCTGATAGCCATTGCCTATGGCGATGAGGCAGCTGAGCACAGCCACCATTGTCTTGCCGGAACCCACATCCCCCTGAAGAAGGCGGTTCATCTGGCGACCTTCCATCATATCGGCCCGGATCTCTTTGATCACACGCTGCTGCGCCCCCGTAAGTGAGTAAGGCAGAGCGTTATAGCAGGAGTGAAAGTCTTCCCCGACCTTGGGCATGACTATGCCCTTTTCCGCACGCGAGCGCACGTACTTCTGCTTGAGCAGGCTCAGCTGAAGGAAGAAGAGTTCCTCGAACTTGAGGCGGCGCTGCGCCTTCTGAAGGGCGTAGCTGTCCGACGGGAAATGTATGTTTTTGAGGGCGTACTGCAGCGGGCAGAGGCCGTTGTCACGTATGACCTTCTCCGGCAGTGTCTCACGTATCTCCGGAAGGCAGAGAGAAAGCGCGGCCGACTGAAGCTTGCACATCACCTTCCCCGTCACTCCCCCGTTCTTGAGCTTATCTGTACTTGGGTACACGCCTGTCAGGGCCGACTGGGCCATGGAACCCTCCTGAGGCACATCTATCTCCGGATGGACTATGTTGATGCGACCGTTGTAGGTCTGTGGCTTGCCGAAAAAAAGAAAGGTCCTGCCAGGTTCGAGCTTGTCATAGCTCCACTTTGTTCCTTTGAAGAAGACAAGTTCAAGGCGCCCGCTCTCATCTTCCACAATGACGCTCAGATGCTTGATATTGATAAGGTTACGGCTTACCACGCGAGCCTGTATCTGCACGTAGGCCAAATCCGGACTGATGTCTGCGATGCGCTGTATGCTGCTGCGGTCGATGTAGCGGAAGGGGTAGAAATGAATGAGGTCGTCAAGGGTGCTCAGGGACAGTTCTTTCTCAAGGAGAGCAGCCCTTTTGGGCCCCACCCCGCTGAGATACTGTATGCCTGTAGTCAATTCACCCATGATTATTTCAGTGTGGTTGTAAGGGTAAGCTTTTTGCCTGCTGGCACCTTCCAGTCTATGTCTATGATTCTCTCGTCCTTTGTGAGAGGCTCGTCATAAGTCCTGAGGCTGTACTTTGCATCAGCTCCGGTACTGCTCAGAGTGAGGCTGTGACCATTGGAACTGAGCTCTGCTGAAGTATCCGAAACATTCACCTGAATATATGTTATCCAGGAGAAGCGTACGGCAGCATCTTCCTCCCCTGCCGCAATGCAGTCCGTGATGGTAAGTGAGCCGTCCTTTTCATCATAGACTATCTTTCTGGTCGCAGATTCAGTGCCGATGAAAAGTTCCTGCAGGTCAAGGACCGCTCCATGCAGACCGCAGCTGTCTATGACCTGACGCACACTCGCATTACCGGCCACCTCATGATGGTCCCCATTGACAGTCAAGGTATTATGCCAGTAATTATTCATTGGATACACATCCCACCTGAGGGAATTCTGTTCCTTTTCCCAATAATTTCCGCCACGTGCCTTGATGATATTCTCTATATCTGAATACTTTACATTTCCCGGATCGGATGCCCAGCGGACTCCGAACCTGTCGAACACAAAGGATCCCGAGTCCATGTGCCCGTGGTTGGTGATGGCTTTGCCGCCTTTTATTCCAAGATAGACATCGGTCTCGCTGCCGCTCCAGTCTCCACGATAAACCACTATAGGGGTCGCACCCTTTCCAACGTAAGTATGTGTTTCCGGCACAGGGGCCTGGGTCACAGGCATTCTGGATGCGATTGAGATGACGCAAGGCATGAATGTCTGATTCTGAGCTGCATAGGAATCGTCCTGGAGGAACTTGAGCTCACGTGAAAGAAGATATGGCTTATTGAATCTTGAGGCGAAATACCATAAAGGCTGACAAGGCTTTTCCGCCTCACCGTTGTCGTAATAATTGAACATCCTGCCTCCCACGCCGCTGCAGAAGAAGACGTAATCACCTGACTCAGAGAATCCTTCGAGTCCACTCAAGCCCATATCGTCATCAATGGCGGAATCCAGAGCCATATTGAGCAGCACTTGATACTGGTTTCCGTATGCCCAGTAGGATGGGCCTTCAGGATAACACCCGTTGGGTGCATATGATTCCTTCATTGCCTTGCGGTTGGTTCTGACAGCATTGGGGATGAAATTGCCAGCAAGGGTTCCGAAGTCTCCCATCATGGCTGTTGCAACCATGACCAAACTCGCATTGCATACCTGATTCCAATTGTGAGTCTTCTCGTAGAACCAGGCCTTGTTCAGGTTATGCGCTTCGAGGAATGCGTTCTTATAGACCGCATCCCTGAGCATCTGTCTTGTCGCTGGTCTGAGCTCATCATAAAGCCAGTCGTATGCGACGGCTATACCGGCACAGATTCCAGCTACATCAAGGAAATGATAGGCATTCCAGTCAGGGAAGGAGCAAATCTGAGCGGCAAGAT
Organism: Candidatus Cryptobacteroides equifaecalis; assembly: GCA_018064625.1. GTDB lineage: Bacteria > Bacteroidota > Bacteroidia > Bacteroidales > UBA932 > Cryptobacteroides > Cryptobacteroides equifaecalis. The sequence goes on from JAGHUW010000097.1 coordinate 10,375, forward strand.
TCTCTACGAGCTCAAGATATTTCCTTTCCCTCGTGAAGCGATAGGCATAAGACCAGGACATCATACGGTTATAAACCTCCCTCGGAGCTGGGGCAAGCCTCATGCCGCTGGCATCAAAAGAATAACTGAGATTGATCTGAGGCAGTGATTCAGCATAATTCATGAAGAGGGAATGAGCCCTGGAAAGCGTAGGATTGGAGCCTGACTCAAGCTGGGACCTGATTGAAGAGTATGTCCTGTCGTCAATAAGCAGTTTTCCATGGGAAGTGGCACGGCGATAAACAAGGAGTGCCTCGAGATAATAATAATCTGCGTATGACAGCGGCACATCGATCTCAGTTCCCTTAGGCATGTTGCCAACACAATGTTTCAGGAGAAAATGACCATTGGTCCCGGCTTTGGCAAGATAATCTTTCCCAGAAAGCTTTCTGAGAATCTTTTCCGCCATCTCAAGACAGTCCTTCCTGCCTGTAACTTCATAAATCTGAGCAAAGGCTGATGCCATGATTGCCGCAGCGGAGGCGTCTCTGTATTCGCCGGGGCAACTGAAATCCCAATACGGGATTCCGTCCTCCGGAAGACTTCTGATGAGAAGACCGGCGATATATTCGGCCTGCTTGAGGTACAGTTCATCACCTGTCTTCCTGTACATCATCACATAGCCGTAGAAGGCCCATGCCTCACCGCGTGCCCACATCGAATCGTCAGCCTTTCCCTGATTTGTCTCGCGGCTGATAACCTTTCCTGTCTCGGGATCGTAGTCAACCAGATGATAAGTGCTGTAATCTGGACGGAAATGCTGGAGCATGGTTGTATTGGCATGTTTCACGGCAACATCGAAGAGCTCTTTCTTGCCGTTTATCTTCCAGGCATTGAGAAGAAGTTCCAGGTTCATCATATTGTCTATGATGACAGGATATTTCCACCTTGGATTGTCCCAGCTCTTGATGCAAGCTACCTTGGGGTTGAAGCGCTCTGCAAGTTTGTCCGCCGCTGCAAGCAAGGCTGCCTGGTACTTTTCCTTGTCACCTGTGAGCCTGAGGGCGTTTCCATAGCAGCTGTTGATCTGGAAACCTATGTCGTGATGGGTTGGGAGCCCGAGAAGCGGAGCCTGAGCAAGGGTTTTCTCCTCAGCAAGGGCCTTGATGGATTCGTCTCCGGTATATTCATAAATGTACCAGAGGGTCCCTGGATAAAAACCGCTGCACCACCACAAAACGTCGCTTGTCTCAAGTGTCCCATTGGAATCCAGGGTCTTGGGACTGGCTCCCTCCGGAAGTTCCCGGGCCATGGCCGCATATTGCTGAACAGCGAGTCTGAAAACCCTGTCTGTAAGTCTTTGCATGGATTCCGCTGCCCTGGCAGGGGCGGAAAGAAGGCACAATGCGACGATAAGACCCAGTAACTTTTTCATTATTAAATATTTGCAACTCTCATTATATCTGCGAACACACCTGCTGCCGTAACGCTTGCTCCAGCACCATAGCCCTGGATGAGCATAGGATGCTGATGATATCTTTCAGTAGTGAGAAGGACAATGTTGTTCGATCCGTCAAGCACATAGAAAGAATGGTGTTCACTGAACTCCTTGAGTGAAACGGAGAATTTTCCATCCTCCATCTTGGCAACGAATCTCCAGCGCTTGTGCTGAGCCTCGAGCTCCTGACGGCGGCTTTCGAAATCTGCGTCGAGAGAAGGGAGTTTCTCCCAGAATTCGTCCATGCTGCACTTGAAGAAATCGTCCGGAATGAAGAGTTTTGCGTCCACATCTTCCTGATTTACAACATATCCAGCCTCCCTGGCAAGGATAACGAGTTTTCTCATAACGTCCTTGCCACTCAGGTCGATTCTAGGGTCAGGCTCAGAGAATCCCTGTTCCTGTGCCATCTTCACGGTACGGCTGAGAGGAACGTCGGCAGATATGGTATTGAAGATGAAGTTGAGAGTACCGCTGAGCACTGCCTCAATCTTCTCTATATGGTCGCCACTGCCCACAAGGTCCTGTATGGTCTTGATGAT
>JAGHUW010000116.1 GCA_018064625.1 Candidatus Cryptobacteroides equifaecalis
GCTTCAAGTTCGAGACTCCGGGAGAGCATACGTCCATCCTGGGCCGCGGCAGGGAGAATGCCATCACCATGTCCCCTTATTACATCATTCCGCAGGATAACAATCATGTGGGTCCTTTTACGATAGAGGCTACATATTACATACAGGGTGACGAGTCCTCCGAGACCGTCCAGAAGGCGACCGGAGTTTTCTTCACAATCAGCTCGGACCGCAGCGGCAACCCTGTGAGCCGGATAAGGGGTGGGGAGGATTATGCGGTGCTGATACGTTTCAATCAGGACAACTTCACCCTGTCCGGTGTGCGACTGGATGACTGGGAGGATGGCGGAAACATCATCATTCCTGTAATTAATGAGACAAATGAATGGTAATGAAAGAGTTGCTTAAGAATATAGCTTTGTTATGCGCTGCGGTGGCACTTGTCTCCTGCGGTAGCGGCAAGCTCGCTCCGGACGTTCCGGAGGCTGTGCAGGTGCTGATCAAGGCACCTTCCAATGCCTCCTACAGCGTTCCTGGTCCCCGTGCCCTGACCAAGGCCGGGGAGGGAAGTGACGGCTTTGACCAGCTCTTCATTCCGGATCTCAAGTCTGTGGGCACCGTAAAGGGTATGCCGGAGGGCTCTACGCTTTGGCTGCTGATAGAGATTCCGGGACCGGGGTACAAGTACAAGGAAAACTACAATGACCCTTCTGAAGTGGTGGAACCTGCTTCATGGCAGGAGTCCGAGTATTCTTACAAGCCATACGTCGTTGGTGCCAACGGTGCCATGTATCCTTGTGAGACAGAGGATGTTGTGCTTGGGAACGAAGTTTACCGCCAGGTGAAGCATGACGCTCTGAGTGGAGAGATACTCAGCTCGGGATCGGCCCTGATGCTTCCGTTCGGCCTGTATAAGTTCCATGCCGTGGCGCCTGCTTCCCCTCTTCTTGTGCGCAAGGACGGTGTGGATCAGGCACCGGTGGTGCACATCCATAACGGTGAGTATGTGCAGGCTACGGACGTGCGCTGGAAAGAGACCTACCCTAAGGGCGTGCTGATACGCGGGGACTCGCAGATGAGCGGAGTGCAGAGCATTTCCCTCGCCTCGCTTGTCAATCAGACCGCGAGGGTGACCGTCAACATACGCTGCGGGGATGAAAACGTGCGTATGCTCTCCCTCCAGAAGAGCGGCATAGAGATTTCCGGTATCCAGGAAGACAGGTTCGGAGATTTCAGCTGGACCATGGACGGGAAACCAATAGAGACGCGAATAGGCAACAAGTACGAGGGTGCCGTGTTCCGTGAGGTGGAGCAGCGAAAGGAGGGGGGCAGAGATGTGATAACAGCCCACGTGTCCATTCTTCCTACGGATGCGCGAGCCAATACGATATATCTGCTTTTCCATCTGATAGTCAACAATGTACCTACCCAGTTCATGGTGGGTGTGACCAATCAGCTGTATGAAGCGGCTAATGAATACGTGTTCAATTTCAATGTGAAGATGGACGGAAACGTGACCGTTGGAACCTGGGATAACAACACGCTTATATACGAAGGGGTTGAATTGAAATGAGAAGGATTTTTGCACTGATTCTGGGTCTGGGGATGCTGATATCCTGCACCGGCGCCATTCTGGAGCCGGACGGGGATGCCATTGTCCTGAGTTCCAGGGATATGGGCATGCAGACCAAGACCGGCCTGCCTTTCAGTGAAGGGACTTCCTACTGGTTCTTTGCTTTCAACCGCGCGCAAGGGTCCGTATTCCAGTATCCTGCCGTGATTCAGGCGGAGGGGCATGAGTCGGCCGAGGGTGTCATTGAGTTCCCGGAAGGGACCAGAAGCCACTTCGGCGGGCGCAGGATGGACTTTTATGGACTCACCTTCGCTGATGCGGCCGCCGGGCACTGGGCCGGGGCGAGCTTCGTCACCAGCGACGGTCAGGCGCCGCGCTACCGCCTTGAGAGGGCTGCGGACGGGAGTCTGGGGGACCTGCGGCGGGGCGTGCTTCTCGACAGGTCAAGCGACAATACGGCGGGGCGTTTAGAGGTGGACTTCCACCACGCGCTGAGCAGGCTGCATTTCATCGCCGCACGCCAGGACTCGGACAACCTCAAAGGCATCTATATCAGCTCGATAAGCCTTGCCGACTACAGCGCGGCGACACTGGACCTTGCCAGCGGGGAGTGGAC
>JAGHUW010000105.1 GCA_018064625.1 Candidatus Cryptobacteroides equifaecalis
GGTGCTTTACGATGAAGCTACCGAAACCACGGAGATATACAGCCTCTCCCTTGCTAACTGAACCCTTGATACACTCGATGGAAGCCTCAAGCACAGCCTGAACAGTCATTCTGTCAAGGTTCTTTGCCTTTGCTACCTCGTTTACGATTTCTGCTTTAGTCATATCTCTAAATATTTTTTTTATTATAACCTTCTAAGTTAGGGATACAAAATTACGTCTAATTTTTTATTATTCAAAATGAAATGCACAAAAGAATACCACCCGACAATGCATTTTTGGCATTGGCACGGAGATTGACTATATTAGCAGACTGGATTATTGTGTCGGTTTTTCTGACATTTTGACAGTTTATTGAATTTATGAGAAAAGACAATATATTCACAATGCCCGGTGGGGCTGAAGTAAGCATCATCCCGGTGGTCCAGGGGGACCCGGGAATAAAGATCGACGACTCCGAGCTTCCGGAGATCCTTCCTATACTTGCCATGAGGAACGCCGCCCTCTTCCCGGGGGCCATCTTCCCTATAACCATAGGCAGGGAGAAATCCGTAAAGCTCATCCAGGACGCTGAGCGCGACGGATTCTTCATAGGCGCTGTGCCTCAGATAGATGTGCTTGTGGAAGAGCCTCAGGCAGAGGACCTCTACCAGTACGGAACAGTCTGCAAGATAGTGAAGACACTCGAGATGCCGGACGGCACCATCACCGCCATACTCCAGGCCTTCAAGAGGCTTGAGGTGGACCATGTGCTCGGCTACGAGCCATATATCACCGGCCGTGTGCATTACCTTCCGGACCTGCTGCGAGAGCCCGAGGGAAGCAATGATATCAAGGCAATAAGCGAGGCCATAAAGGACAAGGCCATCCAGGTTCTCCGTGCCACCAATGTGGGCACAAGGGAGACCGTGGGCGCGATCAAGTCCATAGACAGTTTCACCTTCCTGGTGAATTTCGTCTCTACATCCATAGAGGTGGAGGACTTCGAGCAGAAGATGTATCTCCTGCAGTACGACGACGTGAAGGTCCGCGCCCTCAAGCTGCTCTCCCTACTTGAGAACCAGGTGGAGCTGATGAAGATAAAGCAGGAGATCAACCAGAAGGTCAAGAGCGAGATAGACCAGCAGCAGCGCGAGTATTACCTTAACAATCAGCTCCGTACCATCCAGGAAGAGCTTGGAATGGACGGAGAGGAGGAGTTTGACCGATTCCGCGAGAAGGCCGCGACCAAGAAGTGGCCGGAGGAGGTTGCCAAGCGCTTCGAGAAGGAGCTTGCCAAGCTCGAGAAGTACAATCCTTCATCGCCGGACTACAGCGTGCAGTACAACTTCATAGAGTTCATGCTTGACCTGCCTTGGGGCGAAATGAGCGAGGACAACCTTGACCTGAAGCATGCGCAGAAGGTCCTGGATACTGATCACTACGGCCTCGATACCGTGAAGGACAGAATAATAGAGTACCTCTCCGTACTCAAGCTGAAGGGGAACATGAAATCCCCTATACTCTGCCTCTACGGCCCTCCGGGAGTGGGAAAGACCTCCCTCGGCAAGTCCATCGCGAGGTCTCTGGGGCGCAAGTACGTCAGGGTCGCCCTCGGCGGCATGCACGACGAGGCCGAGATACGCGGTCACCGCAAGACCTACGTCGGCGCGCTTCCTGGACGTATCCTCAATGGCATCGCCCGCGCAGGTACCTCCAACCCTGTGATTGTGCTTGACGAGATTGACAAGTTGTCATCCGATTTCAAGGGCGATCCGTCTTCAGCTCTGCTGGAGGCTCTGGACCCGGAGCAGAATGCAACCTTCCATGACAACTACCTCGACATAGATTATGACCTGAGCAATGTCCTCTTCATAACCACGGCCAACAGCATATCCCCTATACAGCCGGCCCTGCTGGACCGTATGGAGGTAATCAATGTCACAGGCTATCTGGCCGAGGAGAAGATGGAGATTGCAAAGAAGTTCCTCATCCCGAAGCAGCTTGAGGAGCACGGCATAGACAAGAAGGCGCTCAAGATAGACAAGGCTGCCCTCAAGGAGATTATCGACAGCTATACCCACGAGTCCGGCGTACGCGGCCTTGAGAAACAGATAGCCAAGATTGCCCGCGTGACCGCAAAGAAGATAGCCTTCGAGGAGGAGTATCCGGCAGTCATCAAACCTGAGCACCTCAAGGAGTACCTCGGTCTGCCTACGGCATTCCACGACATGCAGAAGGGCAATGAGGTCCCTGGCGTGGTGACTGGTCTTGCCTGGACGCAGATGGGCGGGGAGATCCTCTTCGTCGAGAGCTCTGTATCCAACGGCAAGGGCATCATGTCCATGACCGGTAACCTGGGAGACGTGATGAAGGAGTCCGCAACCATAGCATACCAGTACATCAAGGCTCATCCTGAACTGGCCAAGATCAGCTCGGAGGAGTTCTCATCAAAGGATATCCATGTGCATGTACCTGAGGGAGCCACCCCTAAGGACGGTCCTTCGGCAGGTATCACCATGGTGACCTCCATGGTTTCAGCCTTCCGCGGCGAGGCCATAAAGAAGGGAATTGCCATGACCGGAGAGATGACCCTCAGGGGCCGCGTGCTTCCTGTGGGCGGAATCAAGGAGAAGATCCTTGCAGCCAAGAGGGCGGGCGTGACAACCATAGTCATCTCTGAGGAGAACCGCAAGGACGTGGAAGACATCAAAGAGGTTTATGTAAAGGGCCTCAGCTTCCACTACGTCAATAATATAAAGGATGTCATAGACTTCGTATTTTGACAGTAAAGATTGAAAATAGCTGGAAACAGGCTCTCCAAAGTGAGTTCGATGAACCCTACTTTGGGGAGCTTGCCGCTTTTCTGCACCGTGAGAAGCAGAATGGGGAGGTGATATACCCTCCCGGAGACAGGATATTCAGGGCCTTCGACCTCTGCCCTCTGCAGGACGTGAAGGTCGTGATTCTTGGTCAGGACCCGTATCACGGGCCCGGTCAGGCAATGGGGCTATCTTTCTCCGTTCCGGAGGGAATAGCTGCCCCGCCATCACTCAAGAACATATTCAAGGAAATAGAGAGCGACCTTGGGATAAAGATGTCCGGGCGCCCGGACCTTGAGCCATGGGCCCGTCAGGGTGTGCTCATGCTGAACGCCGTACTCACGGTACGCGCGGGTTCCCCTGCATCCCACAGCGGGATAGGCTGGCAGCGCTTCACAGACGCCGTAATCAGAACCATATCAGACAATTGCGAGGGAGTGGTGTTCCTGCTCTGGGGTAACTACGCCAGGGCGAAGCGCGAGCTGATAGACAGCTCGCGGCACTACGTGCTGGAGGCTGCGCATCCTTCGCCCCTGGCGCGCGGAGCCTTCTTCGGCTGCCGTCACTTCTCAAAGACAAACGAGATACTCATCAACAACAATAAAACCCCAATAAATTGGCAACTATAGCATTGTTCCCGGGATCCTTCGATCCCTTCACAGCGGGACACCTCAATATATTGAAACGCGCCCTTACCATGTTCGACGAGATAGTGGTGGCCGTGGGTGTGAACCAGGACAAGCGCGGCTTCTTCGACAACGACCAGCGCATGGACATCATAGCCCAGGCGGTGAATGGGATGGACGGAGTACGCATAATCCAGTATGACGGCCTCACCATAGACATCTGCCGCGAGCTGGGCATACGTCACATAGTCAGGGGAGTGCGCAATATGCTCGACTTCGAGAACGAGCGCGCCATTGCCGACGCCAACCGCCGTCTGGCCCCTGAGATAGAGACCATCATCATCCCTACGGCACAGGAGTTCGCGCATATATCGTCATCCGTGGTCCGCGATCTTCTGAAGCATCATGGGGACACTTCACTCTTCGAACCGGAAGGGGTTGTCCTTCCTCCTGTGCTATGAAAAGGTCCCTTCTGCTGATACTCTGTCTGCTGCTGAGCCTGCGTCCTGCGTCGGCCCAGAGCCGGCAAGTCCCTGACAGCCTGCGCCTTGCGCGTCTGGACAGCCTTCTGGTGAAGTTCTACTCCGCTCTTGAGAGGGACGACAACGACAGGAAGACAGCAGAGTTCAATTATCTCATTGCCTCCTGCAAGGATTCCCTCACACGTCAGCACGTGGCAATGGAGATACTTGACCATTACAGCAATCACGTGCGGGTGATGGGGGAGGAGGCCGTTGCCATTGCCCTGTATGACAAGTGGGTCGCCAGCGGACTGGTGAAGCCCCGCGACGAGTGGGAGCAGATGAATCTCGATCTTTTCGCCAGTTTCAACCGCAATTCCCTTGTTGGCATGCAAGCCCCGAAGATCACGCTGAGAAGGCCTGGCGGAGGGAAGGAGCTGATGCCGGCCGGGGGCAGGGTATCGGTGATATTCTTCTATGATACCAGCTGCGGAAAATGCCGTCTCGAGAGCCAGGTTATGCCTATGATAATCAATAAGGTGGAGTTTCCCCTTGATTTCTATGCAGTCTATGCAGGAACTGACAGGAAGCAGTGGCGGGATTTCCGCAAGGGCTTCCGCTTCAAGAACAGAAACGTGAAACTGCATCATCTCTGGGACCCCGAGATTGACTCGGACTACCAGCGTATGTACGGTGTCACAGGTACTCCAAGGCTATTTGTTGTGCTTGAAGATGGGGAAATTATAGGAAGAAAGCTGGAAGTTGATAATCTTCAGCAAATTTTTCACTATATTGGCATCAGTTATGGCAAACCGGAGTAAAAAGGCAGGCTCACCATCACCTGATTACCAGAGCAAGCACAGGCAGTTGTTGAAAAGAACGCACAGAAAGACTGTTCTTTTCAACGACAGAGAGATTGCGCTCATAGATGAGTATTGCCGTAAATACAAGGTAAAGTCAAAGTCGGCCCTTATACGCCAGTCCGTGCTCCGTGCCGTGATGGAGGTCTTCGACCAGAACCCTCCTACACTTTTCTAAAGGCAGTCGAGATATTCCCTTACCGTATTGCGGTAGTCTATGCAACGGTTGATGTAGTCCTCTGAAGCCGTTCTTGAATCCAGTTCTGCCTTGAGCCATTCGCTTACCGTGCTTCTTCCAGCCTTGTACTCTGATTCCGCACGTATGGCCCTGCTGACTGCATTCGCTGCCTTCGCTTCCGAGAGTTGCAATTCCTCCCACGCCGTCTGCATGCTGAGCATATACATCTGACGCCTCAGAACCAGCTGTGCATCAAGGTATTCCTTCTCGTTCTGAGCCTTTTCTATCTGATAATTGTACCTTTTTGCCTTGTGGGCCGCCTTGCCTATGTCCGTGATGGGAATCTGTACGGATACGAAGCCAACACCATTGGTTGTAGGAAGGGGCTTGCCCTGGATGTTGTTGTATCCGTAGCTGGCTCCGACCATCACCTGGGGGAGATTTTCTCCCACGGCCATCTTCTTCTCAAGCTGCTCTGCCTGAACCTTCAGCGCAAGAAGCCTGGACTCGTCGCACACCGGAAGCTCGCTATCCTCCACTATATAGTAAGACGGGCTTTGGAGGGAATCTATGCTGTCAGAGAAATGAAGGCTGTCCAGACCCAGGATGCTGTATTCATAGCCTATGGCGTTGAAAAGGTCCATCTTTGCGAGCCTGAGTCCGCCGCGTAGTTTTATGCCCGCTGACTTCAGTTCATCCATCTTCTCCTCCACCTGACGGAGGTCGTTCTCCACTATGAGACCTGCCTCGAAGGCATTGGAAGCGTCTTTGTACAGGGAATCCAGCAGGGACTGGGCCTGGCTCAGGGTGAGCTGCTTTTCCTGAAGGCTTACGGCTGTCCAGTACTTCTTCTCTATGTT
>JAGHUW010000129.1 GCA_018064625.1 Candidatus Cryptobacteroides equifaecalis
GATTGCGAGGCAAAAATCTGCGCTTTTACAATCATGTTAAAAGCAAAACAGGCAACTGACTCTAAAGAAAAAGCTTATCTTTGAATCAAACTACGCAAAAATGAAAAAGATCATAATGTTGGCCGCGGCAATGGTATTTGCCTCCTGCAGCCCGAAACAGTCAGAGTGGAGCGACCCTCAGAAATGGTATCAGTCCGGCAATGGATTCGATGCGGAAAAGACAGACGTCCTGTACCTTGTATCGACCGAAGTGGTCAGCGCCACGGATGAGAACGGAGACACCAGCTGGAGAAGCCGGCTGATTGAAGAAGACATGGAAGCCATCAAGGGAGAGATCGCCTGGGTCGAGCAGAACATGTTCTACGGCGACTTCAACCTCATAGCCCCGTTCTACCACCAGCTCACCTTCACCACATTGACCCAGGACCCGGGCAACAACTGCGACGAGGAATACAGAAAGGTTGCCGACGAGGTCTGCGACGCGTTCGACTATTATATGGCCAACAAGAACGGCGGACGTCCCTTCATCATCGCAGGATTCAGCCAGGGAGCGATGCTGACCCTTGACCTGCTCAGGCACATGAGCGACGAGCAGTACTCAAGAATGATCGCCTGCTACACAATAGGTTACAGACTGAGCGAGGAAGATCTCAAGAACCCGCACATCAAGGCAGCGAAGGGAGAAGGCGACACCGGCGTGGTAATCAGCTTCAACAGCAGCCAGACGCGCGAGGCGATATGGCCTCTTGTCAGTGCCGATGCCGCCGTGTGCATCAACCCCATGAACTGGAAGACGGACAGCACCCCCGCCACCTTAAGCTTCAACGAAACCACGAACACAGTCCGCATAGACCCGGAGACAAACGTCCTTCTGGTCGAGACCGACGACCCCGATTACTACCGCAGCTTCTATGAGCTCGCACCTTTCTTCCTGGACGCCGGCGTAAGCAGGGACAACCTCCACCACTGGGACCTCCTGTTCTACGCAAGCCGCATCCACGACAACGCTCTCCTCAGAACGGAGAACGCGAGACAGGGGAAATAACTACTTCGTCATTTTGACAGGAAGGATGCTGCCGTCCGCAGCGAATTCCAGCTTGTCTATGCACACCACACGGCAATTGCCGTCAGTGGAGCCAAGCGGGTGGCGGTGATATACTATATAATACTCATCCTCGCCTTTTCCCTTTATGACAGAATGATGTCCCGCGCCGGTGCCGATCTCCGGATCCTCCTGCAGTATTGTGGCAACGCGCTCGAACGGGCCGAACGGACTGTCTGAGATGGCGTATGCCACCTTGTAGTCACTGCTGGTCCAGTTGCCCTCACTCCACATGAAATAGTACTTCCCGTTGCGCTTGAGCATGAACGGACCCTCAACATAATTCTCTGGGGTGACCTCCCTGAAGAGACTTCCGTCCTCGAAAGGCACGAAGCCCGTAAGGCTGTCGTTCAGGATGCCCATGTTGCAGTGCCGCCATCCTCCGTAATAGAAATAGATGGTACCGTCGTCATCCTTGAAGACGCACTGGTCTATAGGCTGGGCACCGTTGATGATATGACCGATCAGCGGCTCCCCAAGAAGGTCCTTGTACGGTCCCTCCGGCCTGTCTGCCACAGCCACACCTATGCCTCCATATTCCCCTTCATGAATGTCATTCGCGCCGAAGAAAAGATAATATCTGCCGTTATGCTTCATTGCCGCAGGAGCCCACAACGCGCGGCGGACCCAGCTGCAGCCCTCCTGGGTGAGGATATTCTCATGGCGCGTCCAGTTCACAAGGTCGCTGGAAGAGAATGCATCGAAGTGCAGCTGATCATCGTAGGGCTGGCTCCAGGTAGGGAAAATCCAATACTGACCATCATAGACCACCGCCTCGGGATCGGCATACCATAATTCGGAAATAGGATTGTGGAAAACCGTTCCATTGGACCGGCAGCCCATGAAAAGAGCTGCCGCAGCAAGAAGAATGACGAATTTTTTCATGTTCAAAAAGCTTTCAGATTATCCAAAGGTATAAAAATTTACGCAGTAAAAAAAGGAAGGTGGCCCGCACATGGGTCACCTTCCTCTTATATCAGATGATCGAAATTACTCTTTCACGCAACGTACGGTCATACCGTAAGAGCCCACAGTTGCGGCAGCACGTATGGTCTTTTTAGTCTCAGCCTCGATAGTCTTGCCCTTGGCAACTTGGCTTACGGCGTCGAAGAATGTATGATCCTCTTCCCTAGTCCAGAATCGGCTGTAACAATCCGTATTTGCTGTTGCAGCCGTGGTCGTAGTCAATATGGTTGTGCCTGCAGTAAGGGCACCCGCACTGGAAATCTGACCTGTGGTAGGGAACCATACCTTGTTTCCTCCGGCATTGAGGGTGAATCCGAGGATTGCAGTCTTGGTAGAATTTGCAGCTTCCTTCTTTTCCTCCATGTTTGCAGGAGCCCATACATCAACTAAGTCTGACTTGGCCGGCACACGGTATCCGAATGGACATGGGTCGTAGACGCTCTTTGCCTCGCCAGCCCAGCTTGCCTCTGTCTCAGAGCACCAGTGAGAGCCTCCGTTGGCATAGAAAACAGTAGGATTTCCCACTGCCTGGCCTACGGTGGCAGCCTCTTTGACAACGCTCATTGCGGTTCCGTCAACCTTCATCTGCTGCTTGTCGCTATTCACGCGTGAAGGGAACGGATCCTTTCTGCCCCACTGATAATAGAGGCCAGAAGAAAGATAGGAACTGTAATATCCCGCAGAGCTGACGCTCCATGAAGAAGCAAGCGCACCAAGGTTGCGGTCAAGAATCTTCACTCCTTCTGCAATCTGAACATCCTGTGCCTGATCTCCCTGAGCCCAGATATGCCAGCTCCAGAGAACCTCGTTACCTGCATTGTATGCAGCGATGACGGCATTACCCTGGTTGTTGGAGGTCTCGAAACGCACATAGCCGTTCTTGTATGAAACACTCTTCACAACCTTGTCCGTGAGGTCTGTCTGGTCATTCTGGCTCTTCCAGAGTATGCCTACATGATCGATGCCCTCGATATACTTGAAATCATTTCCCTTTGTTGCCTTGAACTGATACTTCCCGGCAGCAGACTTGAACATATAACAGTTTGCAGTCTGGTCGTTGCCTCCGTCAAGGTTGGAATAAGTGGTGATGTCATCCACAACGAATGAAAGGCTATAGAGTTTGTTTCTCTGGAGATCGAGTGTCTTTCCTGCCTTGAGGCGGAAATTCTGGAACATCTTCTTGTTGCTCTGGAGAATGAACTCACAATCCGTGTATGTTCCTGCCGGAACCGCAAGATAATAGTCCTTCACCGCTGAAACGAACTTGGAGTTGCCGTTCCTGCTGGCGATACGGTTGTATGAATGCAGGTCAGAAGCCGAAAGGACCGCTGCATCGGACTCTACAGTGTAAGGGCCGAAGAGAGGCTTGTCGTAAGACTCCATGATGATCTGAGCAATGGCAACATCGGCATCCCCGTCTGGAACGGAAAGGCTTATCTTGATGATTGCACAGAGGTTCTTGAAAACAAGATCGGATCCTGTGGACTCGGCGTACATAGGGTTTGCGACGAACTCGGAGGGGGAATAGTTCACGTTCTTTCCATCAGGAATCTCTCCATTGCGGTTCACCTGCTGCTGAGGCAGATTGGAAACGCCCTCGACAGGAGCGATACCGGCAGGATACCATGCCTTGTATGTTGCTCCGGATGCAAGTGGAGCCTCGCCTTCCTTGAGGCTGAAACTTGCCTTGCCGGCACTGATGGATGTAAGGGTGAAAAGAGATTTGGTCGTTCCATCGGAAACAGCGATCTCGTCGCCCACTTCCCATGTGCAGACCTTGTCTACAACCACTGCCTTCGTGGCATCATCTTCCGGAGCCTCCATCACGGCAGAGAATGAAGTCACACCTTCTTTCTGTTCTACTGCGGGCTGGCTGAGCTCAGCCTTGCTGCAGGAAACCATTGCCGCTACGGCAAACGAGAATGCGAATAATGTCTTTTTCATAACGATTTCTCCTGATTAATTGAACAGATCATCGATTGAACCACCATCTTCGAAATTCTCCGACGGAGAATCAAAGAAAGACTGAGCCAGAGGCTCGGAAACAGAAATCTCGAAAGCCTGTATCTCAGGACTTTCATAGTTAGTCATTTTGAATTGTTTTGACATGTTGAATAATTATTTGGTTATTTAATCATTTACGTATCCCTCAATAACATCTTTCCAGATGAGATACCCTGTTCCGTTGGGATGAAGCCCGTCGAAAGTGAGGTTCTCATTGAGCATCCCCTCCGCATCCTTCATCGAAGAGGCGATGTCTATGTATGTGACGAAAGAGTTCTTCGAGCACCACTTGTCCAGCCATATGTTGCAGTTTTCTATCCTCTGAAGTATGGTGCTGTTCTTGTGATTTGACATGGTAGGGCCGTTGAGATTGACAGGGAGTATGCTCTGAAGGTAGAGCTCCGTATCAGGAGTCATGGCATGCAGACGTGTAAGCAGTTCTGCAATCATTATGACCACATCATGGCTCTTGGTCCTTCCTCCCAGAAGGTCGTTGATACCTATGAGCAGGAAAATCTTTTTCGGTTTGGCGGCGGCGATATAGTCGATACGGTCAAAGAGCCAGACCACACGGTCCCCGCTTATGCCTCGGTTTATGACTTCAGGATTCTCGAACAGTTCGGCCCACTCGCCTCCGTTGGTGATGGAATCACCGAGAAAGACAATATTGGATGACTTGACCGGAAGTACCTTGAGAAGGGAACGGCGGCGCTGGTTGAACTCGTTGTACTCAGGTGCATTTTCGACAAGAGAATCCACCTGAGCCTTCCACTCAGTCTGGGCTGCTGCCGTAACGCTGACGGCAAGCAGCAGAATATTGAATAACAATCTTTTCATTTGTCTAGTCTTTTACGCATCTTACAGACATACCACAGGTTCCCTGGGCATTGTTCTGCTTATTGTTGCTGGCATTCATGAGCCAATAGCTCCTTCTTGTGCTGTTGTAAGGGGTCGAAGTCCAGTAGCGGCCGTCCGGATTGCCCGCATACGCAATCACGGCCGTGGAAGGATGACGGTAGCCGTTGCTCGGGAACACAAGACCCTCCGAACCCAACACACTTGCGACATTGGTTGTGGCAAGGCCCTCGGCATTCGTCTTTACAAGGGTGCTGTTGCCCAGAGCCTTGGCCTCGGTGAGAGTCATGACGTGGTAGCCGTAAGGACAAGGGGAACAAGATTCCGGCCACTCCTCCGTGGTCTCAGCCAGAGGGAAGAATGACTCGCCTGCAATGTAGGACATAGGATACGCGACAGGATCGCTTGTCTTGCCTGTCCATCCCTCAGGAGCCTCAGTCAGCAGAGACCATCCTGCAACATTGAGGAGTTTGTCATTATAAACGGTATAGGCGGCGGATGTACCCTCCACGAAGGCAGCCTTCACAGTGGAATCATACGCACCGATGATAGGGTTCTTGCAGCCCCACTGGTAGTAGAAGCCCCTGGAGGCCTTGCAGACTGCATCGTCGGATGAGTCGAAGGCATGAGCCGCGCCTATGTTCCTGTCCATCCAGCTGTATCCTCCAAGCTCGATGTCCACAGGGGCGACGGTGGTCCAGATATGCCAGCTGCAGAGCACGCGTCCGGCATCATCGGCCACAGCAAGAAGCACGTTTCCCGGATGGAAGTTCTCCGGGACCTCGATGAGGAACTCGTTACCGTCAAACTCGATCTTCGAGAGAAGGTCGTTCACACCCTCGGCAGGGACGCGGTCCCAGTCGCAGCCGTTGGCCCAGACCCAGGTTCCCACCGTACCAGGGAGCTTTGCGCCTTCCGGGGTACGGGCAGCAAAGCGGTACTGTCCGGCCTCGCTGATCCTGAAGCAGTTTGGATATACACTCTCCGTACCCGGCTTGCCATAGAATGCCGGCGAGTTCATGTCCTTGATCCTTGCGTCGATGAAGTCCTGTTCGAAGTTGACTACTGCGACGGTGCCGTCGAATGTCTCTATGGTAACCTTGGTGGTACGCGGGGCCACATTGACGTTGGAAGCAGCAGATACGGTGACTGTTGTCTTTCCGGCTGCGGCACCCATGACGGAAAGTCCGAGCCAGGTGCAGTCGTCCTCCTTGAAGGCTCTCCAATAGGTGTTGGATTCCACAGTGAACTGCACGGAGGCACTCTCGGCATCCACACCAGCCTTGTCAAGATGCAGACTGGTAGTGCTGACCTTGAGCTCCGTCACTACGGGCGCAGCCTCCTTTTTGCAGGATATTAATGCAGCAGCGGCAATCACCGCCACTGCAAGAAGCTTATAACTTGTCTTCATTCTTGAATTGTTTCGGAAGAGTTATGTTTTTCTCTATTATTCTGCCATCCACGCCGGTATAGGTGATGACGAGCGTGGTCGACTCTTTCTCAGGTGTCACGAGGAAAAGGTGGCTTGGGAACTTGGACTGGAAGCTTGCTGCCGGAAGCGAACCATACTTTGCCCACGCAGCAGCCTCGCTCTGAAGCACATGTACAGGGTCATGGGCATATACCGCCTTGACAGGCAACTGCCTGCCGTTCTCTGTGACCACAAGGGAAGTCCCCTTCATTACAGGAGAGGCCTCGAACAGATTGATGAGCACGTCATTGCCCTTGAATTGGCCGTACATGTTGGCGAAGGAATAATCCGGAACACTCTCTGCAAGATTACGTGCCTTGCCGTCTGCCTCCCAGAACTTTGCCATCTCCGAAACGTCGTACACCCTCATTACGAAGTCCGAGCTTTCCCCCACTGCCTGGAAACGGCAGGAAAGGCTGGTTCCCTCGACGTCCATGAGTTCATATCCGTCTGATACACCATCTATGGAAAGATTGAAATCGGCCACTGACCTGGTATACCAGATTGTTCCTCCAAGTGCAGGAAGCTTGTGCTCGTACATGCTGTTCCTGGCAAGTCCAGCAGCCTTCACATCGAAGAACTCGGATATGTGGCTGTGGCCGCTGAAAATATGTACAAGCCTGTAGTCCTCAAGCAGTCTGAGATACTCTGAATAGTTCTTTCCTCTCTCCGAGGCAGTCCAGAAAGAGCCCGTCCAATCCCATGAATGCATAGGCACATGGGCGCACACCACCACCGGTGTAGACTTGTCCACATGGGAGAGGTCCTCCTTGAGCCATGCGAGCTGAGTGGCATCGAGTTCCTCAACCGTCTCACGGAGCTGTCCTGTTCCGTCACTGTTGTAGATCACATTGTCAAGTACCACATAATGCACCTGACCAAGGTTCATGGAGTAATAGGTAGGACCCATGCACTTGCGCCATGCTCCGGCGCACTCGAAGTCGTTGAGTCCCTTGAAGTCGTAATCGTGATTTCCCATCACAGGGAAGATAGGAATAGGAGACGTGGACATGAGATTGCGCCAGTTGACGATATCGAAATTGTTCGAATACCAGCGTATATCCCAGGAGAGGTCTCCGAGAGGAATGGAATAGGTAGGCACGGCCTTCTCCATATAGAGCACATCCGCCAGATAATCCTCCAGCTGGACATAGTCCTTAGGGGTGTAGTAATTGCTGATATGCCAGTCTGCGGTGAACACTATCCTGTGTTTGGTGTTATCTGTCCTCTTCAGCTCGAAATCATGATACTCCAGCTCGGATGCAGGGCTTGTCGTAGCCGCCCAGTACTGAGGGAAGGCTCCGCCCTCTGCCGGGACATATCCTCCAGGAATCACCATGAAGACATATCCGTTGCGCTTGTCTGACTTGAGATAATACTTGCCTTCAGAGTCCGTTCTGTCCCAGGCTTTGCCATCACTCACCCAGACACCCTGAACAGGGTCGCCGCCGCAGGTAACTGTACCGCTCACGCTGCATTTGTCCGAGATCTCGCTCACGTAAACCGTGGTGCTTCCCAGTTTCTGCTTCTGTTCCCCTCTGAGGATTGTGACTGCGTAGGAGGTACCCGTAACGAATTCCGCCCCTACCCTGAATGAGAACTGTGAATACTCCGGGTCGCACACGGCGGTCTCGAAGGCCTTTCCGTCTGCCGTAGAGAAACGCAGACGGTCCTCATCCCGGAAACCCTTGCCCTGGACCAGCACCAGAGAGTTTCTCATGGCGTCAATGGTCCTTGGCAGGTTGACTGTCTCCACAAGTCTGGCATCCGGTGTCGGGCCCGGTTCCGGCTGATCCTTCTCTGTTCTGCAGGAAAGGATCAGACTGGTCATGGACAGCAGTATTGCCGTCGTTTTCAATAATCTTTTCATATTATTCGATTTCCAATACCGACCAGTAGCACATACGGTTCGTAGCGGTGGCACCTATGGTCGAGCTAGCGTCATAAGTTGTTGATTTTGATGTGACAAGGTGGCGGATGACAATCCTTTCCAGACCGTTCATCTCATCTGGGAGACGTATCATCATAGGAGCCGCCTGATAGTTTGCATTCCAGCTGGTGGTCTCATAGTCCGTAATCTTGTTCCACTCCTGAGCCGGGGTAGACTCCGAGGTGCTCCACTCGAGGCGGAAATCCTTAGGACCCTTGTTCCAGGTTCCGGAAGCGAACACCAGATAATGCGATCCCTTCCAGTTGATCGGGGACAGTGTGATGATCCACGCTTCACCAGGCACATCGGTGATGGTCGTTCCCGTTCCGTTGTACCACTGCTGGGCATTGAGGGCATGGTACTGGTTTGCCTCAGCCGGAGTAGGGAATGTGTGCAGGTCCGGACTGAATGTGCAGTTCCATATCGTTGACCATACGTTGAGATACATGGCATCGGATGATGTGACATTCGAAACGCGGGTGAACATGGAAGTCTTGATGTCTGCCACTCCAACATCGGCCTTGACCTGGTCTGCGGAGTATGCGAGAGGGAAAGGACCGAATCTGACCACAGCCTTTGCGAACACATTGTCATCGCTATCCGGGATTCTGTTGTCCTCGGCCTTCTGCATCCTGAGCACCAGTTCATCTCCGCAAAGTCCTTTTCTTCTGACAATGATACCGCTCACGTCACCGCAGCCCGCAGGCATCTGCCTGCTGTGTCTCCAAGGGCAGGCAGAAGAGGTGTAAAGTTTGATGCTGTTGCCGTACCTGTCCAGGAGAATATGGGCATAAGATCTTGTAGACGCGTCTTCCAGATACTCCCATACCTTGGCAGCATTGCGTTCATCCACATTGAGATATGTTCCGTAAGGCATTGCAAACTGAACATTCTTGAGGGTAACGAGGCGGTTCTCGTATTCAGCCACGGTACTCAGGTCAGAGATTTCCACAGGGGTGACCGCTGTGCCGGCTGCCGCGTCATGAACAAAGCCGGAAGAGAAACCGGTGATCCTGTACATGCCTGTCTCAGGCTCCCTGCCGGCCTCCTTTCCCACAAGGTGGAGTTTGAGACGGGTCCCTGCCGGGTAGCAGTTCTCCGCCACGCTCACGAACTCCACGCAGAGAGGGGTACCGTCGGAATCCTGGATCCACATCTGGCGGTTGTCGACAGACGGAACGTCCACACTACCCTCCTTGACATATGTGATACGGTGCTTCTCCACATTGAGCGAATTGAAATCGCTTATAACGGTTCCCTCGGTCCATACATTGTCCTGGATTACACCTGCAGTGTAAGCAGAGAGCACGTCGGCAATCTTCATGGACTTCGCCTTGGCAAAGGATTCGGATGCACCGAGCTGGTTGATTGTGAATGCCAGCTCAGGAAGGGCCGTCTCTCCGGACTCCTTGATGCGCACCGTGAGCGAACGGTTTTCGTCACCGCTGTTCGGGCCGATTTTCAGGTCGACGCAACTGTCATCCCTGGAAATGACGCTCGCCCAATCACCTCCGTCTACGTTGACACGCCAAAGCGTGTTGGTACGGAGCTTGAGGCGGAATTCGCAGCCCTCAGGTACGGCATAATAACTGTCAATACCTCCCATGTCAAGGGAAAGATAAGGTGATTCTCCGGCCTGATAGATGGAGAACTGCTCCATCACCTTGCCGTCTCCCAGAACTATGATGTCCGCGCTTCTGGACTGTGCCGTGGTATTCTGGCCCACCGTCATGAAGAAACGGCCGCTGCCGCTGCCCTCATTCGGCCAGAAGAAGAGCCAGTCCGTATCACCTTCGACAGTTGTCCTGATTTCCCATCTCTCCACATTGGAGAAGAGCTCAAGCCTTGGGCAGAGATTTTCCTGGGCGTATGCCTCTTCCAGCTTGTATACGGTATTTCCGCTTACAACCGTGCCCTTTGAGCCGAACTCGTATGTTTCCTGCCTGTCCTTGATGAACAGGTATGGGGTTTCCGGTTCCGGACTCTTGCTGCAGGAAAAGGCAAGAGCCGTACCCACTGCCAGTAATGCTGATTTGAATATGATGTTTCTCATGGCTAATGCTAATAATTATGTTCTACACGATATTTGCTCCACCATACAGGGGTCTTCATGTCGTCTCCTCCATGATACTTTCCGGAAAGAAGCGCGCAAACGGCAGCGTAATTCTCCGGATTGGTGGAACCTGTATTGACAGGATAAACCATTCTTCGCGGATGGATATTGTCATTCATCGTGGTCGCGGCGATAGGGAGCTCCGGAAGACCGGTCCTGCGGTAATCCGCCCATGACTCGAAGCCGCACCAGAACAAGGCCACGTATTTCTGGTCAAGGATCTGCTCGATGGTGCCATTGTAGCTTACCTTTCCGAGGAACTGGGAAATCGCCGCCTCACTTACAGGATTGGCATTGCCTGGCAGTGAACTCCAGTGACGGATGGAAGCCTCAACACCTGCGGCATACATCTGTCCGGCAAGGGCATCTCCGCCATCCACATACCCCCTCTTGGCAGCCTCGCTGATTATGAAGAGCAACTCATCATAGTTCATGAGGGAATAAGGTGAATCATAATCTCCAACCATGCTCTTGTTGATCTTGGAGGCATCGGAAGCTCCCGTTTCCTCTCTGGTGGCACCTCCGGAGATGCATCCTTTCCAGGTACCTCCTGTCTGGACAAAATAAAGAGGCAGACGAGGGTCTCCATAGGAAACCATCTTGTTGAGAATGGTCTGCCCCACCCTTCGGCTCGACTCGAAGGATACAAGGTTGGTGCTTCCGTAAGGATTGAGGTTCGGATCCTCTCCTGAGAAATAAAGTATGGCAGAATCATCATTGGATGTGAATACAGGATACAGGCCCGGATCCGCAAGTATCCTCTTCATCCTGCCTGTGGCATCGATTTCGGCATCATCACAGAGTGTGACCCTCATCAGGACCCTTAACAGAAGAGAGTTGGTGAACTTCCTCCACTTGTTGATGTCCCCTCCATAGAGAAGATCCTTCGACTTCTGGGTCTCCGTCATCTCGAACTTCTTGTCATACAGGGAATTTGCATATTCGAGATCTGTGATCAGCTTCAGATATACATCTCTCTGACTGTCGAAAGAAGGCTTTATCACGCCATCCATTCCCTTGAAGGCCTCTTTGAAAGGCACATCTCCGAAGGTATCCGTGAGTATCTGCATGTAATAGCTCCTCATGGTGATGGCTATGGCCTGGAAATTGGCCAGGGTGGCGTCTGTGCAGAGGCTCTCCATATGGTCCGCACTTGCGGCCCAGCGGGCCATGTTGTTCCACAGAGAGGCGCTCACACCGTTCGGAATCATGAAACGGTGATACGCGTCAGTCGTATTGGAAGACACGGAATACTGCATCAGCTCGTTGCTGAGGGTATAGGTCTGGCTTACCAGGGCTGAAGCCCCCGAGTAAAGGATGTTCGGCAAGAGGCTGGCCGGCGAAACGGAGCCGACGACCATCTTGTTCGGATTCACGTTCATGTCCTCGAAATTCTTGGTGCAGGAGCAGAGGACGGCGGCTGCTGCCGCAATAATCATAAACTTCTTCATAACCTAGAATGCGAGTTTGAGGTTAACGCCGTAAGTGCGTGTCATAGGATAGGAGCATGCCTCGATTCCCCTGCTGATGGAAGCTCCGGTCAAAGATGCAACCTCCGGGTCATAGATAGGGAAATCCGTGATGCAGAAGATATTGGTTGCATACACTCCCAGAGATGCTCCGCTGAGCCAGTTCACCTTGCGGGACCTGAGCCACTTGCGGGAAAGGGAATAGTCAAGCCTGATCTCCTTGAACTTGAGGAATGAGGTGTCGAACACGCTCTCCTCCACATTGTTTCTGGAGAATTTGTAAGTGGTATAATAGTCGACTATATCCGTAACGATGGTCTGATTTGGAGAATATGTTCCGTCGCCATTGTCCACAACACCTTCCACGAGAAGACCCTCATAACGTCCCGGGAGCGAATTCTTCAGCTTACCCTGGGATGAAAGCGCAAAGTGCGTGATGGAATAGGCCTTGCCGCCCTTCTGGTATGTGAACGCCATGTTCATCCTGAAGTTCTTGTATCTCAAGGCTGTGCTGAATCCTCCGGTCCAGTCCGGATAGATGCTGCCATAGTCGATGAGATCCTCGGTGGAGGTTCCGCTCAACTGAGGGAAACCTGTCTTGGAATCGACCACACGCTGACCGGCACAGCTTACCTTTCTGCCGTCCGAAGCCACATAGTAGGCTCCTTCCGGTGCAAGCTTGTAACCCTGGCCGTATATGCGTCCGAGTTCGGTTCCCGGATATGCGTAGATGAACACCCTGCTTCCTACGGTATTTGTGTTCATCTGCCATACCTCGACGCCGTCTGCAAGTTCATCGAGGCGGTTCACATTCCTCGCCCAGTTGAAATCGAGGCTCCACTGGAAATCCTTCGTGCTTACGGGGACAGCGGAGAGCTGGAGTTCCAGACCCCTGTTGCTGACCTTTCCGGCATTGATATAGTGCGCCTGCGCACCGGTAATGTAATCCGCAGGGACGGTTATGATCTGGTCCGTGGTTGCGGAATAATACCATGCGAGGTCAAAGCTCAGCCTCTTCTTGAAGAAGGAGCCCTGAAGACCGGTCTCCCAGCTCATCACGTTCTCAGGACGCAGCATGCTGTTCTGCAGAGTCGAAGGAAGGATGTAACTGCTTGGGAAAGAGCTGTTCTGATAAGTGAACTCAAGATTGTACGGGTCTGTATCGTTACCCACGTTGGCCCATGAACCCCTGATCTTGAGCATATCCACGGACGAAGGCATCTTGAAGAGCTTGTCCAGAAGTACACCCGTGCTCACAGACGGATAGAAGTAAGACCAGTTGCCCCTGGCGAGGGTGCTGGACCAGTCATTGCGACCCGTAAGGTCAAGGAATACCATATTCCTGTATGAGAGGGACACTGCTCCGAATACAGAGTTTATCTGCTTGCGCGGGCGGCTCTCGTTGTGGCGGAGGTCATCCTTCGAGTTCTGGAGAATGAACACATCCGGCTCTTCCAGGCGTGTGGCGATGAGCTGCACGTTGTTCATGGTATTGAGCTGAGTGCTGGCGCCGAGAGTGGCGTTCACATTCCAGTTCTTGCCCAGATCCTTGACATAGGTGAGAATCGCGTCCGTTGTGCTCAGCATCTGATGGACAGACTGTTCCTTGTAATAACCGTCCAGATAGGAATACGAGAACGAAGCCTTGCGCTGGGTGCGGAAGTCCGTTGTGAAATCGATACCGCTCCTTATCATGAAATTCATGCCGGGGATGATATCTACGGAGACGTTCGCATTACCGAAGACCCTGTCTCTGGATAGGCTGTTGGTATGTTCATAGACTATCTTGTAGAAGTTGTCGGCAAGATAGTTGATCATATTCGTTCCTGTCTCTCCCTGATTGTATTTCTGGCGGAGCAGATAATCCAGTCGTCCGGATTCATACTCCTCCCTGTAGCTTGCTATGGCTGTGGAAGCGGTGTTGTGAAGGAGCGAGTACATAGGGGCGGTGGAACTGTAGCCCGTGGTCGGGAGGTTCGCAGCCTCCTTGCGGTAATATGTCACCTTGGCGCCCATGTGTACTCTCTTTCCGGCCTGCTGGTTGAGGGAGAGGGAGAAGTTCTGGCTGTTGTACCCGTTGTTCGGGAGTATCCAGTCATTGCGCTTGTCCGAGATGGAGAATCGCACGCTGGTGTTCTTGTCCGGATTGTAGGAAAGCGCCACGGTATTGCTGGTCGTATATCCTGTCTGGAAAGCACCCTTGTACCAGTCCTGTGCTACCCAAGGTGTCCTTTCGTAGCTGTCGATGCTCCAGACTCCGTCTTTGTTGACCCACTTTGCGGAGTCGTAGTTATAGAACATCTGACCCTCGAACCTCGGTCCGAATGCAAGGCGTGAGTACTGTCGTGGGACCAGTTCACCGGTATCGGACATGTCTGCCGGAACGCTCCAGAATGAATAATAGGTCTGGTTGATCCTGGTTGTGGCATTACCGTTGCCGGCACCGTACTCTTCCTGGAAGTCCGGCCAGAAACCAGCCTGCTCGAACACGACTGAGGTCGAGAAATCGACGCGCACCTTCTGGTCGCTGTCCTTTCCGGACTTGGTCGTTATGACAATGGCTCCGTTGGCAGCCTGCGAACCGTAAAGGGCGGTTGCTGCAGGACCCTTGAGAACTGTCACGGATGCTATATCGTCCGGATTGAGGTCTCCGGCAGCATTACCGAAGTCCACAGGTGCATCGGTCTCGCCGTATCCACCGCCGCTGCTTGATGCAACGCCGCCGCTGATCATAGGCATACCGTCTATGACGAAAAGAACCTCGTTCTTGTCATGCGAGAGAGAGCTCTCTCCTCGCAGCGTGGCGCGTATTGATCCGCCAGGACCGGAAGAAGCCTGCTCCAGAGTAAGACCGGCGACCTTTCCCTCCAGACCGTTCATCCAGTTGTTGGTGATGGTGGAGGTGAGAGCCTCTGACTCCACCTTGGTGACCGCGTAACCTATGCTCTTCTCTGCCCTGGTAAGACCGAGAGCTGTGACCACAGTACCCTCAAGTTCCTCAACATCCTCGCTTAGGATCACATCCGGATTCTTCGTATCCTTGTCCACAAGCAGTTCGCTTGTCTTGTATCCCATCAGATAGAATACAAGGACCTGTCCGTTGGCCGCCTCTATGGCGAAGCGTCCGTTGGTGTCCGACATGGTGGCCTTCTGCGTCCCCTTGACGGCGACGGTCACGAACATGACCGGGTCACCGCTCTTGGAATCACGGACAGTACCGCGTATCTCCCTCTTCTTTGCGGAAGGCAGGACCTCCATACGGGAATCCTGACGCTTGCTTGCAGAGCGGATTACGGCAAAATTGCCTTGGAAGGTGACTGTGCAGCCCTTGCCCAGAATCGAGCTGAGGACCTGAGACACAGGCGCACTGGTGAATGAGGCCGTGATCGGGGAGGAAAGATTGAGCGAAGATTCCTCATACATGACCGAGAGCCCTGTCTGGGACTCGATCTCATGGAGAGCCTTCTCCAGAGGGATGCGCTCAAACTTAGCCGACACAGTCTGGCTCTGCGCCCTCAGAGAAAGCGGCAGCGCCAGCATGGCCAGGATTAGCAAAGCTGTTTTTTTCATATATGGTTAGCGTTTTGTTAGATATACCGTTTCGTTCTCCGAGCGTATGTCCATTGGGACCATGACGTCCAGGGCGGAAAGCACGTCGTCGAAGCTCTCCCTGTTGGAAAGGGAAAGCGTATAGCTGTCTCTCATGGATGAAAGATACTCATCAAGCACGATATTCCTGCCGTAGAGGTCACCCAGGTTGCGGCAGAGCTCGGCAAGGGTGACTTTCTGATATTTGAGGCGTCCTTCCATGAGCGCCAGGTAAGAGACCGCGTCGATCTCCCTTGATGACACCTCACCCTTGGCACGGTCATATGTGACACGGGTTCCGGGGATGACGTCCACCGAGCCTGACGGGGTATCCATTCTGATGGCACCGCTCACCAGCACGGCCTCGACCTTGTTGCTGCCCTCGATGGCGGAGACATGGAATTTGGTTCCGAAAACCCTGATGCGGCAGTTTACCAGCTCGACGTCGAAAGGATGTCTGGGATCCCTGCTGATGTCGAAATATGCCTCGCCTGTCATGGACACGGCCCTGTTGCGCGGAGAGAAGGCCGAACTGTATTCCATTCTGGTATTCGGGCCTATGATGAGGTGAGAGCCGTCCGGGAGGGCTGCCATAACGGATGAGACTCCCTGCCTGGTGGAAAGGACGAACTGCTGTTCCTCAGGTTTGCATGTAAAAGCGAACAGGATGGAAATCAAGGCAATTGCGATTGCTGCCGCCGCAACGACATAACCCTTCCTGTTCATCTTGCGTGCCAGCTTCCTGGACTCCAGGGTAAGGAGCACGTTATCAAGGTCCTGCTGTTCCTCAGGACTCAGTGTTGATGTGTCGAAATAATTTTCCATAATACAATCCTATAACCGGATTGTTATGAAAAAATTAACCTTTTCTGTAAGAAAAGACTTTGGAAAGTTTTTGAAGGGATGATGACAGAGACTTGCTGACTGCCGCCTCCGAGATACCGAGACGCCCCGCAATCTCCTTGTTGGACAGACCCTCGAACCAGCTTAGCTCAAAAACCCTGCGCTTGCTGTCAGACAGACATGACACCTCCTTGCAGACCTCTTTGTAGAGCTCTGAGAAAAGAGCCTGTTCCTCTCCCTGGAAAATGCTGTCCCCGGAATTATTCTCCTCCTCCATCTTGATCATCAACCAGTTGGAAGCGAAACGTTCCTCAACATATCGGTGGCGCAGGTGGTCCATGCACATGCCCTTGACCATACGGAAAAGCAGGGCGGCCAGATGGGAGTCCGAGTAGTTGTCCTTCTGCTCCCACAACCTGACGAAACAGTCCTGAACCAGATCCCTGGCCTGTTCAGTGGAGCCCACATAACGGCTGGCATAGTCCACCATGCGCCTGTAGTACCTGGTGAACAAAGCCGTAAGCCCTATGTAGTCCAGCCTGTTCAATGCTATGGTCTGCGGAATATCACTTCCAGTCCGTCGTAGGCAGCCCTCAGCGGTTCAGGAAGATTCGCGTCAAGGTCGGCCTGGGTCCCATGCAGGGTCCTTGCCATATGGGTCAGGTACACCGGCTGCCCTTCGGGAGCGGTCAGCCTGCCCTTCCTGAGAATGGCGTCCGTGGTTCGCATCACCGTGCCCACGCTGGAGTGGGTGAACATGCGGTAATCGGAATCATGGTCCATGCCCATGGTTGCCTCCATGATGAGACCGGTGATAGGCTGTCCATCCTTCACATGACCGTCTATGCCGGCAAGACGTGCCGCTCTGGCCACGATACCGCCCGTATCGGTGGCATAAAGGATTCTTACAGGACCCTTTTCGATAAGATAGATGAGAGTCTGCTCGTCTTCGTATTCAGCCGCATGGTTCGCAGGAAGAGCGGTGAACGAAAGTCCCTCGACCTCAACCTTCTGACCTATTGCCAGAGGAAAGAATTCCGGCATTGGAAGACCCAGTTTTGCCGCAGCATTCTTGAACTCCCAGCGACAGCGCTCATACCAGGTATCGCTCATGTACACCTTCTTCACCCCGGCCTTGAGTGCGGCACTCGGGTTGTAGTGGTCATTATGTGAATGGGTGTAGAAGATTGCCTCCGGTATGAACCCCTCCGGCAGCATGCCCGCAACAGTCTGAGTCAGATCCACAAGTATCTTGGAATCCACCAGTATGCTGCAGTTGCGCCTGAGCTCGCCGCGGTCGTCACGTCCTTTCCAGTCAGCAGCCCCGGTGCCCAGGAAGCGCACCAGGATATCATCGGCCGTGGCTTCCCCGGTCTCCGATGAGTAAACACGTCCCTTCCTTGGTTTTGCCGGATGACCTGCAGCAAAAGCCCGGGTCCCTGCCAATCCGCTTACGGCAGCGCCGGCGGCAACAACCGCCCCGGCCTTAAGAAAATCTCTTCTGTCCATATTCCTTTATTAGTTTTTCATGACAGGGGTCAGCAGCACTGGCGGGCAAAGGCCCGACGGGACAACCGGCCACCATGCATAACTGTCTATCTGTTCATATGTCACAACCTGCCTTGACTTGACGGCAGCTATGTTCACATCCTTGAAAATCCTCCAGACCTTGCCCTCCCTGTCCATCTGGGCAATGCGATTTGCAGGAAGGTTGCGGACCTCGATCTCAACCACATTCTCCCCCGGATGCAGGAACTCCCCTATCCTGATGCTGAAAGGTGCCGCTATGAGTGTCCCGGCCTGTCTGCCATTGACCTTCACCACTGCACTCTCGCGAACATCTCCCAGAGTCAGCACCCAGTCATCGGCAGGCTGGGCAATATCCACAGTCGTGCGATATACGCCGACGGCCTCGTTCACACTGCCGCCGGGAAGTTCTGTCCAGCTGCACAGAGAATCAAGGGCGTATTTCGTCTGAGGCATGGCCGGAGCGCTGCGCAGGAACTCCAGTTCCCACTTCTGTCCGCTCAGGTCTACAGACTCGCCAGCCTCCCTGAAATAGCTCCATTCACGATATCCGCCCTGCCTGCGTGCAAAGGTCTTCAGCAGCACGGACTCGCCGGAACGGAGGTCCAGACGAAGCGTAACCGTCTGAGGACCGCGGGAAAGAATCTGCGCCATTCCGCTCTCCCCCGTCATGGGGTCGAAGATGGAAACCGCCCTGCTGTCGCACGCAAGCGTGATCTCATGCAGATCGTCCGGGCCGAGGTTCGCGATGAAGTAATTCTTTCCGCCCTGCCCGTTGCGGCGGCGCAGCATGTGGATTCCGGGAAGAGCCATGGCCGGTTCAGGCACCACGCCGCAGCCGGCAATCTCCTCCATGGTGAGAATTTTCGCCCCGCCCGACCTTAAGGAATTAAGCTTCTCCCTTGTGGCCAGAGGCATATGTGCTGTCTCCGACGGCAGGACCAGAGCCCTGTAGCGGGTGCCTGCAGCGGTGACGAGCTCCCCGCGGCGCACGCGCACCCCCTCCAGAAGAGCATCGGAAATATAGTCCACATCGTGCCCGCTGCGCAATACGCTGAGCACGTCTTCCTTGAACTGAGGCATGGTGAGATGCATCTTGTGTATGTCCAGCATCATGAACTGCTTCTGGAAGTGATGGTGCCATATATCTTCCACAGGGAAGTACATGAGGAAATCGGCATCGCTCTCACCTGCGCTGAGAAAAGCCTGACAGCGGGTGATATACCCGAACAGAGGGTCGGCCACCTCCCATATGGACGGATTCGCAGGGGACAGGTTGATGGTGGCATAGAATTTCCACGCCGGGAACGGCAGGCCCTCGGGAGAATATGGGGCGCCGTGGAGATACACATGATTGACTCCGCTGGCAAGGGCCAGGTCTATCTCAGGTTTGCAAAGGGCCAGGCTCGTGTGGAAATGCTCGGTAAGCCAGGTAAGGGTCTCGCAGGAGGTATATTTCTTTCCCGTCACGTGAGCGGCAGAAGATGCGAACTTGAACACGGCGGGATCGGCGTCATTCAGGCGGGTATCTCCCGTGCGGTGCAGGCCTCTGATATCGAAAGGACTCTGGCCGAAGGCCTCGCACTCGGGAATGTCGGCGGCGGCATATACATCCACCAGGTTGGCGGGAGCGCCATGGGCCTGATGACGATTGCGGGCTCCGTGGCCGTGAACCCAGTCCCTCCATGGAAGCACGAACTCCTCCATGTACAGACGCGAGAGCGTCGCGCGGTAATCAGCTATGACCTGCTCGGCCTCCGGACTTCCGTCATTGCGGGCAAAGGCCTTGAGATGATCCTCGATCCTGTAGCCATGATCCTTGAAGAAAGCCTCAGGAAGAGCAGGGGTCCAGCCGGCATCGTACACCTCGAAGGAATCATTGAAGAAAGTATCCGGGAAAGGGCATCCGGAAGCGGCGAAGGCTGTATCGAACGGAGCCAGATAGTGCTGCAGGGCAGCCAGGCTGTAATGGTCCATCACAAGTCCTTCTCCTCCCGGAGCGGCGCGTTTCACCTTCTGCCCAGTGCCCACAGGGATGACCTCAGTGGTGTCGGCATTGAAGCGGAAGGTCTTTGCAGCATCCTGATCCGTTATCCATGGCCCGCCGAAAGGCCATCCGGTGCAATTGCTCATGTCCACCTGGAGACCAAGGTCCGAGGCCTTTCCGCAAGTGTAGGCAAGCATTTCCATCCACTTGGGACTGAGGTAGTCTATATCATTGGCCTCATTGCCCTGCACACCGTACAGAGGAGTGATCTCCACTCCTCCCAGACCCTTGGCGGCAAACTGTTCAAGATTATAGTCAAGTCCTTGTCTGTCAACGGCGCTGCCCAGCCACCACCAGCGTATGAAAGGACGGTTCTCCCTCTGCGGAGTGTACCACTCGGGGGATTTATTACGGTCGCCGCAGGAACTTACGCAAAGCAATGCGGCCATTATAGACAGGAGGACTCTTCTCATAATACTTTATAACCGATATGCCTGGTCCGAAATTAACCACAGTCAGGCTACGGTTTTTACAAATATATGCAAAGAGTTCTTTCGGAACAAGAACTTTCATTTTTGCAGGTGGCATTCTCTCTCCCATATCAGCGACATGAGATACTTGAAACCAGCCGCGATAGCCCTGACATCGGCCGTCATCATTTCCTGTGGGTAGTTGACCATACTACATAATCAGTATCATCAGCTGCGCCAGCAGGACTCTGAGGAACATGGTCAGAGGGTAGACGGTTGCATAGCTCACTGCCGCAGCATCGCTGTTCTTGTTCTGCTCTCCGGCAAAGGCCAGGGCAGGAGGATTCGTCGTCGCCCCGGACATCACGCCTATCAGGGTGAG
>JAGHUW010000166.1 GCA_018064625.1 Candidatus Cryptobacteroides equifaecalis
TACCGCGAGAAGCACAAGGACCTCCGCTTCATCAAGGAGAGGGTCGACTATATGGACAATTATGCACATTCGATGGAGAATGCCGCGACCTCATCCGAGACTGATGCGAACGCCAACGTGGCCATCAAGAATGTTGCAAACCTCGACGGCGAGGTCTACAAGACGCTCAACCGCCAGATTCAGCGCTACCGCATGAAGAAGAAACTCAAGGAAATCTACCCTGAGGTTGCGGAGCAGTACGAGAAGGATCTGAACCACCATATCATCTATCAGCACGATGAGGCTTCATCCCCTGCAATAAAGAACTACTGCGAGGCCGTATCCCTCTACCCTCTTGCAATGGAAGGAACTTCAGGCATGGACGGACTCGGAGCAACCGCGCCGAAGAACCTCAGCAGCTTCTGCGGACAGTTCTGCAATCTTGCGTTCCTGCTCTCCGCACAGTGCAAGGGAGCAGTAGCATTCGGTGAGTTCTTCAACTTCATCGACTACTACTGCGCGAAGGACTTCGGTGAGGACTATCACAAGAGAACTGACGAGATTGCCTCCGTATATCCTAAGAGGACCATAGGAGACACCATACATCAGGCTTTCCAGCAGATCATCTACGGTATCAACCAGCCTGCCGGAAACAGAAGCTACCAGTCACCTTTCACGAACATCAGCTACTACGACTGCAACTACTGGCATGCGATGTTCGACGATTTCTGCTTCCCAGACGGAAGCAAGCCTGTATGGGACCGCGTGAACTTCCTCCAGAAGGATTTCATGAAGTGGTTCAATATGGAGCGTACCAAGACCATGCTTACCTTCCCCGTGGAGACCATGGCCCTGCTTTCCAACGGCTATGACATCATGGACAAGGAGTACAAGGACTTCACAGCAGAGATGTATGCCGAGGGACATTCCTTCTTCACCTACATCTCAGACAACCCTAACAGCCTCTCCAGCTGCTGCCGACTCAGGAACGAGATCACAGAGAATACCTTCTCATTCACAAACGGTCTTACCGGTGTGCAGACGGGAAGTGCAAACGTTATCACTCTCAACCTGAGCCGCATCATCCAGGACTGGGCAAAGGAGAAGGAACTCTCCAGAGAATATCTCAAGGATCATTTCACAGAGCTCGCCGCCGACTTCAAGCAGTACATCTGTGCCATACTCGACAGGGTTTACAAATACCATATCGCCTACAAGACCCTCCTCTACGAGACAGAGAAGGCCGGCATGCTCAATGCATCCAAGTCCGGATACATCAAGATGAACAAGCTCTACAGCACCATAGGAGAGAACGGAATCAACGAGGCTGCAGAGTTCATCGGACTCACCTGCAACTACAACAAGCCTTACATGGATTTCTGCCGGCTTGTAACAGGAACCATAAGCGAGCAGAACAAGCTCCACTCAGTAAAGAACTTCCAGTTCAACCAGGAGTTCGTCCCTGCCGAGGGACTCAGCTCCAAGAACTACAACTGGGACAAGGCCGACGGATACTGGGTACCGGAAGGAAGGGTTCTCTACAACTCATACTTCTACCTTGCAGACGATGTGAACACCTCTGTCCTTGACAAGTTCCGTCTCCATGGACGCGAGTTCACCGAGCTCCTCGACGGAGGCGTGGGCCTTCACTGCAACCTCGACGAGCATCTCTCGAAGTTCCAGTATCTCAAGCTCATAGACTTTGCAATCGCGAACGGCACATCATACTTCACCTTCAACGTCCCTAACAGCGAGTGTACCAACGAGAGCTGTCATCACATTGTCAAGACCCCTCTCGAGGTTTGCCCTAAGTGCGGCGCACCTATGCGCCAGTGGACACGCGTGATCGGATTCCTCCGCCCTATAGACGACTTCGACAAGTACCGTCATCACGAGGCTCTCACACGTTATTACGCGAAGGAGGTCAAGTAGTGAAATACGTTGACACCATGGTAGTGTTCAGGGAGGTCCCGGAAGAGATCTCCCTGGCCATAAATATCAGCGGCTGCCCGGTTCAATGCCCGGGCTGCCATTCGTCCTACCTTGCTCAGGATATAGGGACCCTGCTTGACGAGGCTGCCGTAGACAGTCTCATCGCCGGGAACCCGGGAATCACCTGCGTGAGTTTCATGGGAGGGGATGCAGACCCTTCGTATGTAAAGAAACTCTCACAGCACGTCCACAGCGCGCATCCGGGACTCAAGACGTGCTGGTACTCCGGCAGAGAGCTTGAGCAGGCTGAGAAGCACGGTATGACGCAGGAACTGGACTATATCAAGGTCGGCCCGTATGTGGATGAGTTCGGCCCGCTCGACTCCCCCACAACCAACCAGCGCTTCTACAGCATCTCCCGCGAAAGCGGCACCCCGGTCCTCTCCGACTGGACCTCCCGCTTCCTGAAGAAGTTCATCTAGCCACAGATACCTCAGCGACGGGACGAAGGTCTGCGCGGAGGCGGTGATAGAACAAGAGAGGATGACCTCAAAGCCTTTTGGGCTTGGGTCATCCTCTCGTTTGCTTTTATACCAGGGATGTAAATTATTCGGTTACAGGCCAGTCTGTACGGCTCTTGTACTTGAAGGTGGTAGATGTCCATCCCATAGCTACAGGGCTGTACCACTTAAGGGTAAGATCTACAGTTTCGCCGTGTGTGTCCGGAAGACCGCGGAGAGAGAATGCGGCATACTGATCCACGAGCTTCTCCACCTTGGTGTCACCGTTGGCATTGTACCTGAGCTCAAGCACGTATGGATCCTCGGGATCTACACCTGCAACGAGATTGATGTCATGCTTGATTGAAGTATCATACATGTTCACGTTGAAAAGGATGTTCAGATAGCCATCCTCGATGATGGTAGGAGGGAACATCTTGTCATCAAGATAGACGCCGACGTAATCGCAACCATAGGTCTTTGTGTCATCCTCTGTGTGAGGGGCGAGATTCTTGGTCATGATAGGGTCGAAAGCAGTGAGGGTAGCAGCATATACATGCTTGTACTTCTCCATGCCGACAGGACGGTTCTGCATATCCTTCATGTTGGTAAGATATGAGAACAATACCCTGGTCTCCTTCTTCTCCTGGAACGGGAATTTGTCCCAACCGTCGTTATTTACACGAAGGGCTGTTTCTTCATCAACCTTTAGATAATATGAATCGCCATTGAGGAGCCTTACGGTACCTGTAGCTACGCCCTGATAGAGATCTTCATTGTTCTTATTGCAGGATGCGAATAAGAAAGAAGCAAAAATGCTTAATGCAACAATAATCTTTTTCATAATACACTATAGTTTTACATTAACAAAAAAACCGCCCGATGGAATATTATTCCAAAGGTCGGTTTTAGTTGTGGAGATAAAGAGATTCGAACTCTTGACCCCCTGCTTGCAAAGCAGGTGCTCTACCAACTGAGCTATACCCCCTACTTTCAGGTTTCCCTGATCGTAGGCCCGCGCGGAGTTGAACCGCGGACCTCCACATTATCAGTGTGGCGCTCTAACCAACTGAGCTACGAGCCTATATAAATAATGGAAGACAGCACAAAGATTATCATGAATCTTGCTCCAAAAAGGAGGTGTTCCAGCCACACCTTCCGGTACGGCTACCTTGTTACGACTTAGCCCCAATTACCAGTTTTGCCCTAGGTCGCTCCTTGCGGTCACGAACTTCAGGCACCCCCGGCTTTCATGGCTTGACGGGCGGTGTGTACAAGGCCCGGGAACGTATTCACCGCGCCATGGCTGATGCGCGATTACTAGCGAATCCA
>JAGHUW010000132.1 GCA_018064625.1 Candidatus Cryptobacteroides equifaecalis
GACGGTGCCCACAAGGCGCTTTCAGACCCTGCGGAGAAGGCTGACCACGTGATAGTCCTCCGTCACGGGGAGAAGATGATCTTCGGCAAGAACCGTGACCGTGGCCTTGTCTATGACGGCCGCAAGATACGCGCCGTGCATATAGGCGAGGGAGGTTACACTGAAGAGGACATACTCGTGCATGATGCCCACACAGACAACATAGGCCTGCACATGGCCCTTGCAGACATGAAGGGTCCTCATTATCCGGTTGCCCTCGGGGTCATACGTGATGTGAAGGCTGTTACCTACGATGACGGTGTGCGTGATCAGGTGAAGGACGTCATGGCAAAGTCCTCCATCCACTGCGTGGACGACCTGCTCCGCAGCGGTTCCACCTGGGAAATTGAATAACCACTTTCATTAAACACTATATATATGAATACACAGAACATCATGAAGCGTCTCCAGGCCAAGTATCCCGGAGAGAATGAGTACCTTCAGGCAGTCCAGGAGGTCCTCGAGTCAATTGAAGAGATATATAATCAGCATCCTGAATTCGAGCAGGCAAAAATTGTGGAGAGAATGGTCGAGCCGGACCGCATCTTCTCCTTCCGCGTCACCTGGGTTGACGACCAGGGCGAGGTTCAGACAAACACCGGCTATCGCGTGCAGTTCAACAGCGCCATCGGCCCTTATAAGGGAGGTCTGCGTTTCCACAAGGCCGTGACCCCTTCCATGCTCAAGTTCCTCGGTTTCGAGCAGACTTTCAAGAACGCGCTCACAACCCTTCCTATGGGTGGCGCCAAGGGAGGCTCGGACTTTGACCCGGCCGGCAAGAGCAACGAGGAGATCATGCGCTTCTGCCAGGCCTTCATGCTTGAGCTCTGGCAGTGCATCGGCCCGGATCAGGATATCCCTGCAGGCGACGTGGGCGTGGGTGGCCGCGAGATAGGCTACCTCTATGGAATGTACAAGAAGCTCGCGCGTGAGTACAACACAGGCGTGCTGACAGGCAAGGGTTCTACCTGGGGAGGCTCCATCCTTCGTCCGGAGGCCACCGGCTTCGGCGCCCTCTACTTCACCCAGAACCTTCTCAGGAAGGCAGGAAAGGACATCAAGGGCTGCCGCGTGGCACTTTCCGGCTTCGGCAACGTTGCCTGGGGTGCTGCGATCAAGGCTGTTGAGCTCGGCGCCAAGGTCGTTGCAGTTTCCGGTCCTGACGGAGTCTGCGAGATCCCTGACGGCATCACTCCTGAGATGATAGACTACATGCTCGTGATGCGCGCATCCAACCGCAACCGCGTGGAGGATATGGCCGACCGCTTCCCTGGAAAGGCTCTCTTCTCCGCAGGTAAGAAGGCATGGAGCGTGAAGTGCGACATAGCCCTTCCTTGCGCCTTCCAGAATGAGCTTTCCGAGGACGACGCACGCGAGCTGAAGGCAAACGGCTGCTGGTGCTGCTGCGAGGTTTCCAACATGGGCTGCCAGCCTGGCGCAATCCACTTCTTCCAGAAGAATGGCGTACTTTTTGCACCGGGCAAGGCCGTGAACGCAGGCGGCGTTGCCACCTCCGGTCTTGAGATGACCCAGAATGCATCCCACATCAGCTGGAGCGGTGCCGAGGTTGACCAGAAACTTCACTTCATCATGGATTCCATCCACGAGGCATGCGTGAAGTACGGAACACAGCCGGACGGAAGCATAGACTACGTGAAGGGCGCCAACATCGCCGGCTTCATGAAGGTGGCCACAGCCATGCTTGAGCAAGGAACAATTTAAGTTTTACTATAATGAGAAAAGCAATTTCCACTGCAGCGGCGACGCTTGCAATCATTACTTCCTGCACTATGGAGAATCCTCTTCTGACAGAATCCAAGCTCCCTTACGGAGCCCCGCAGTTCGACAAGATCAAGCTCGAACATTATGAACCTGCCTTCATTCAGGGCATTGCGGAGGCCAAGGCGGAGATAGATGCCATTGTGGCGAACGAGGCTGAGCCTGACTTTGACAACACCATCCTTGCACTCGAGCTGTCCGGCAAGACACTCGGCAGGGTTTCAGGCATTTTCTACAATCTTCTTGAGGCCGATGCCGACGAGAAGATGCAGGACCTCGCAGAGAAGATTTCCCCTATGATGACGGAGTACTCTATGTACGTCTCGCTCAATGAAGGGCTTTTCTCAAAAGTCAAGGCTGTTTATGAAAAGAGGGAGGAGCTGAAGCTCGAACCGGATCAGCTCCGCCTTCTTGAAAAGACCTA
This sequence comes from Candidatus Cryptobacteroides equifaecalis, assembly GCA_018064625.1. Classification (GTDB taxonomy): domain Bacteria; phylum Bacteroidota; class Bacteroidia; order Bacteroidales; family UBA932; genus Cryptobacteroides; species Cryptobacteroides equifaecalis. The sequence continues at coordinate 2,243 of JAGHUW010000132.1, forward strand.
CAAGGGCTTTGTCCGCGGAGGCGCAAACCTCAGCGACGAGGACAAGAAGACCTTCAGCGCCCTCCAGGAGGAACTCTCGCTGGCTTCCCTGCAGTTCGGCAGGAATGCCCTTGCCGCCACCAACGCATTCACCCTTAACCTTACCGACGAGGACGAGCTCGAGGGTCTCCCGGAGTACGTGCGTGAGATGGGTGCCGAGGCTGCGCGCGAGAAGGGTCAGGAAGGCTGGACCTTCGACCTCACACGCCCGAGCTACGGTCCTTTCATGCAGTTCAGCGCACGCCGCGACCTTCGCGAGAAGATGTACCGCGCTTACGCTACCAAGGCCGTCGGCGGGGAGTTCGACAATACTGAGATCTGCTGCAAGATCGCAGACCTGCACCGCCGCACCGCCGAGCTTCTGGGCTATCCGAGCTATGCGGATTATGTGGCTGAGGACAGGATGGTCGGCTCGGTTGCCAATATATACAACTTCCTCGGCGAGCTTCTCGCCCCGGCACTTCCTGTTGCCCGCGAGGAGGTTGCGATGGTAGGGAAGTACGCTGCCGAGCATGGCTTTGACGCAGGCCAGCTCCAGTCCTGGGACTTCTCCTACTGGGCAGAGCAGTACAAGAACGCTACCTTTGACCTTACGGACGAGATGCTCAAGCCTTATTTCAAGCTCGAGAACTGCATAGACGCAGTTTTCGGTCTTGCCGGCAAGCTTTACGGCGTTCAGTTCGAGGAGCGTAAGGACATCCCTGTATATCACAAGGACGTACGCGTATATGACGTGAAGGATGCCGACGGCCGCCATCTTGCTCTGTTCTATGCGGATTTCTTCCCTCGCGCCACCAAGCGTGCGGGTGCATGGATGACAGAGTTCCGTGGCCAGAGCATCAGCCCGGACGGAGTGGAGAGCAGGCCTCTCGTAAGCATTGTATGCAACTTCAGCAAGCCTACTTCAACCTCGCCGTCCCTGCTTACCCACGATGAGCTCACGACCTTCCTTCATGAGTTCGGCCACTCGCTTCACGGAATGCTGGCAGAAGGCCGCTATGAGTCACTGAACGGCACAAGCGTAGACCATGACTTCGTGGAGCTCCCTTCACAGATCATGGAGAACTGGGGCTTCGAGAAGGCATACCTCAAGCCTTTCGCAAAGCATTACCAGACAGGCGAGGAGATTCCGGACGAGCTCATAGACAAGATCATTGCCACAAAGAATTATCTTTCAGCCTATTATCATCTGAGGCAGCTCCAGTTCGGCTACCTCGACATGGCATGGTACACTCTCAAGACTGCACCTAGCGTTGGTACCTTGGAGTTCGAGAAGAGTGTTTATGAGCCTTTGAATGTTCTTCCTCCAGTTGAGGGAGCATGCCAGAGCGTCACCTTCAGCCACATCTTCAGTGGTGGTTACAGCGCCGGCTACTACTCTTACAAGTGGGCCGAGGTTCTTGAGGCAGACGCCTTCTCACTCTTCCAGGAGAAGGGTATCTTCAGCCCGGAGGTTGCAAGCTCCTTCCGTGAGAACATCCTCTCCAAGGGCAGCACTGAGGACGAGTCCGTGATCTACCGCCGTTTCCGCGGCCACGACCCTGAGCCTCGCGCCCTGCTGGTCAAGCTGGGTATCGTGAAATAGTTTGCGGCTTTTGACTTCTTCGATATTTATCTGCTCATTCTGCTTTGTTGCATCAGTAATAATTCGCCTCCGCTCATAATCGATGTGGA
>JAGHUW010000087.1 GCA_018064625.1 Candidatus Cryptobacteroides equifaecalis
AAGGTGAAGGCGGCGGACAAACTCTCCACCTTCGTGGTGCAGCTTTTCGCCCACGATGCAAAAATGCGCAATACGGTCCTTCGCCGGGAGATGCTTGTGACCTTGCCTGTCCAGCTGACGGCTCAGCCTCCGCGCTACCTGTATGACGGAGACCGCTGTCTGCTGCGTTTCAGCCTTTCAAATAATTTCGACCGTACGGTAAGGGGCACTTTTAGCGCTGAGGGAAGGGATATCAGGGTCGTAGTGCCTGCGAATGGGACCGTCCCTGTGGGCATAGACCTGGATGTCATGGGGCTTGCAGGCGGCGAGAAGACTGTCACTGCAATCTTCCGCCCGGAAGATGCCGGCCTTGCAGGCGATGCCGTCAGGATCTCCATCCCGGTCAGATCGCAGCGCCAGACCCTCACTGAGGCACATTCGGCAGTGCTTCCTTCCGGAGCCGACCCTCGCGCTCTGGAAGAAGAGCTGCGCTCGCGTTTCGTGAATGCTCCGGGAGCCTCTGCCTCTCTGTCATGCATCTCGATAAGGGAGATGCTTGATGAAGCTCTCCCCGAGTTCCTTGCACCGCGGGCAGATAACGTGATAGACAACCTGAACGCCCTTTACTCCGACGCGCTCCTGCGCAGGATGGGACGCCAGGGCCTGGATGACAGGAAAAGGGATGAAATTATGGGAAAGGTGCTGGGCTGCCTTAACTCTGATGGCGGTTTCGCCTGGTTCAAGGGCATGAAATCCTCGCCTATGATAACGGCGTGGGTGATGGAAACATCGGCCCGGGCCGGACTTGAAGGGATTGTGAATGCCGCCACGGCAGCTTACCTTGACGCCAGCATCCTTGGGGAGGAGAATACCCCTGCGTTCCGCTTCATGCCTTGCAGCGTAGAGGCATACGCGTACGTCCGCAGTCTCTACCCTCAGTTCGCCTTCAAGACTTCCGCTCTGGACAGGAAGGCTCTGAGAAAATTCCGCAAGTCATTGAAGAAGAGCCTTGTGCCTTCCGGGGACAGGGGGAAGCAGGGGAATACCTCAGGCAAGGTGCGCAGGGTGCTGACTTTGAATGCCCTGCTCGACGCTCCTGAACTTGCCCGCGCCTGGGGACTCGGCTCTGTGGGGAAACTCCGCCGTTCGGCCGAGGCAGACATGGAATCCCTGCGTCAGTACGCCTGCCCTCACCACAGCGGAGGCATGTACTATCCCGGCGCTTCCGGGGCGATGTTCCATATGCTGGACGGAGAGCTCTACGTCCATACCCTTCTGTGCGAGCTTTTCGAGGGGACTGAGATTGCCGACGGCATAAGGCTCTGGTTCATGCTGCAGAAAGAAAGCCAGCAGTGGAAGAACGATCCGGCCTTCGTGGAGGCGCTGGCCTGCGTGCAGAAGGCTCCGCAGAAGATTCTGGATACCAAGGTCATGGCCCTCAGCGCAGATTTCACCCTTCCTTTCGATGACATACGCGCTGCTGGCAACGGCTTCAAGGTGCAGACTGCTTATTTCAAGGACGGGAAGCCCCTTGCCGAGGGGGATAGCCTGAAAGTGGGCGACAGGATTACCGTGGTGACCGATTTCAGCAGCGACGACATGAGGAGTTTCGTCAGGCTGACAGTTCCCCGCCCGGCCAATCTGAGACCGGTGGACCAGAAATCCTCCATATTCTGGGGCGGATGGTATGCGGTAAGGGCGGACAGGACCGAGTATTGGCTGGAGACCTGCTCCGAGAGAATGCAGGTCCGGGAGGACTGCTATGTCACCGCAGAAGGCTGCTTCCATTCGGCGGCCCGCAGCATAGAATGCCTCTATGCTCCGCATTACAGGGCCAATGAAAAGGCGCCGGGTGCGCTTGTAAGCAGATTTTGATTATATTTGCGGAGTTGATGAAGACTTCTGCACTATATTCACAGTATGTGATTGACGGGGCTGTCATGGAAAAGACCCCCGCCCAGATTCTGGATGCCCTCTGCAATGAGCGTCATCCGGAACCGGAGGGTGTGTATGACAACATCGTGGACGAGTCCATGGATCACGTGATAAGCAAGACCGTGCTTGACCCTGCCTGTCTGGATGAGTATCTTGCCTCTGTGATGGAGACAGATGCGGGGCTTGACCCTGCCTGCTCGGACAGTTATTCGAGGTTCAAAGCGTCATCCGCCCTCTGCGCATCTCTTTGGAAAGAAGGACATTTCCGTCTGGAAGACCTCTCCATGAATGTGGGATGGTATTGGGATACGGCCCCTGTGGGTGCGGCATCCGCCTTCTACAGGTCCGTTCAGGCCCTCACCGAATACCTTGACCTTCTTGACATACGCCTTTCATCCTATGCCGTCAACGAGGTATCAGGCAGTTTTGCGCTCGGCTCGACGGTGTCTTTGTCTCCGGAGTCTGATGACGATGTTTTCATGAGAGACGCCCGCATGTGCCCTTCCACCATTGTCCAGGACCCTCAGAGCTGGCTCGTATATGTGCCTTTCGACACCTGTGACTTCAGGTTGGGAGGCTCTCTGCTTGCTTCCAGGCTCAGGACCGGTCTTGGGACGGAACCGCAGATAAATGACCCTGACTATTTCATCGACTGCTATGAGGTCCTGCGTGAACTGGTTGAGGACGGGGTTGTGATTGCCGGTACGGAAATCCCTCGCGGAGGCATGATGAAGGCTCTGAAGACCATGCTGGGAGAGGGCTCGGGGCTCAGTGTGGATATCTCTGACATAATGAACTCGTATGAGGAGCAGAATGCCATGAGAGTGCTTTTCGCCGAGGTTCCGGGGGTTCTCATACAGATAAGGGATGCGGATTTCGATTACCTCGATGCCGAGCTCCTGCTGCAGGATGTGGCGTTCTTCCCTCTGGGGCATCCTACCCTTGAATCGGGGGAACTGAGGGTGAAATCCTCCCGCAAGACAGGTATCCAGAGAATACTTGAATCACTGATGTTGAATGCGGAAGGTGAAGATTAGGCCGTCAATATTTTGACGGCTTTAATTTATTTTGTAAATTCGCGTTCTTATACCACATATCGAATATTTTTCAAGCCTAATATATTATGACAGAAACAAAGAAAAGAGTCTATCGCTTCGGTGGAAAGAATGCCGAGGGCGACGGTTCTATGAGAGAACTGCTCGGCGGTAAGGGTGCAAACCTCGCCGAGATGAGCAAGCTTGGTATGCCTGTTCCTGCAGGTTTCACCATTACAACAGAGTGCTGCGCTGAGTACTATCAGCTCGGTGGCGGCTATACAAATGAACTCAAGGCTGAGGTTGCTGAGGCACTCAAGGCTACAGAGGCAATCATGGGCAAGAAGTTCGGTGACGTAAACGATCCTCTTCTTGTAAGCTGCCGTTCAGGTGCCCGCAGCTCAATGCCTGGTATGATGGATACCATCCTTAATATCGGTCTCTGCTCTGCAACACTTCCTGGTATGATCAAGAAGACTGGCAACCCTCGTTTCGTATACGATGCATACCGCCGTCTCATCATGATGTACTCAGACGTGGTTATGGAGAAGGCTGAGGGTATCGAGCCGGCAGACGGACAGGGTATCCGCCAGCAGCTTGACCGCATGATGGAGGAGCTCAAGGTCGCAAAGGGATACAAGAACGATACTGAGATCACAGCAGAGGAGCTTCAGGACCTCTGCGAGAAGTTCAAGGTAAAGGTAAAGGAAGTTCTCGGAGTAGACTTCCCTGATACAGCCGAGGCTCAGCTCTGGGGATCCATCGGTGGCGTGTTCAAGTCATGGAACGGAAAGCGCGCTATCGCATACCGCCGCATCGAGAAGATTCCAGATGACTGGGGAACAGCAGTGAACGTACAGTCAATGGTATTCGGTAACATGGGTGCCACTTCTGCTACCGGTGTTGCATTCTCACGCAACCCTGCATCAGGAGACAACAAGTTCTACGGTGAGTGGCTCATCAACGCTCAGGGAGAGGACGTGGTTGCAGGTATCCGTACCCCTAACCCTCTCAACGAGGCCACAAAGACAGAGCACAACAAGCACCTCGAGTCTCTCGAGAAGGCTATGCCTGAGGTTTATGCAGAGCTCGACGCAATCCGTACCCGTCTTGAGAATCACTTCCACGACATGCAGGATATCGAGTTCACAATCCAGGAGGGTCACCTCTGGATGCTCCAGTGCCGTATCGGAAAGCGCACAGGTCTTGCTGCGCTTCAGATGGCTATGGACATGCTCTCAGAGGGTATGATCGACGAGAAGACCGCTATCATGCGTGTTTCTCCTACCCAGCTCGATGAGATTCTCCACCCTATCCTCGACCCTGCATCAGAGAAGAAGGCAGAGGTTGTAGGCAAGGGTCTTCCTGCTTCTCCAGGTGGAGCCGTAGGTACACTCGTATTCACCTCTGAGGCAGCCATGGCTGCCGCTGCAGCAGGCAAGAAGGCTATCCTCGTCCGTGAGGAGACCTCTCCTGAGGATATCGAGGGTATGCGCGCATCAGCAGGTATCCTCACCACCCGCGGAGGTATGACCTCACATGCGGCTCTCGTTGCCCGCGGTTGGGGCAAGTGCTGTATCGTAGGCTGTGAGGCCATGAAGATCAACCTCGAGGCCAGGACCATCACCTTCGGTGAGGGCGGTCAGGTTTACAAGGAGGGTGACTGGTTCTCACTCAACGGTGCAAAGGGATACGTTTACGCAACAAAGATCGATACAATGGACGCAAGCGAGAATCCTCTCTTCGTCAAGTTCATGTCTATCGTGGACAAGTATCGCCGCCTCGGCATCCGCACCAATGCAGATACACCGGAGGATGCACAGCGCGCACTTTCATTCGGAGCTGAGGGAATCGGCCTCTTCCGTATAGAGCACATGTTCTACGGAAAGAACAGCGAGACTCCTCTTGCAAAACTCCGCAAGATGATCATGTCTTCTACCGATGCCGAGCGCAAGGCTGCTCTCGCAGAGCTCGAGCCATTCATCAAGGCATCCGTCAAGAATACACTCAAGATCATGGACGGCAAGCCTGTCGTATTCCGTCTGCTGGACCCACCTCTCCACGAGTTCGTTCCTAAGACTCCAGAGAAAGAGGCAGAGCTTGCAAAGGAACTCGGCATCACCGTTGCAGAGATCGAGAAGCGTGGCGAGAGTCTCCACGAGGTCAACCCTATGATGGGTCTTCGCGGTGTACGTCTCCACGTTGCATATCCGCTTATCGCCGAGACCCAGTACAGGGCTATCTTCACTGCATCCGCAGAGCTTATCAAGGAGGGTCACAACCCTCAGCCTGAGATCATGATCCCTGTTACAGTGTCTGGCCGTGAGCTCAGCTTCCAGAAGGCTATCTGCGACAGGATCAAGGCAGAGGTCGAGGGCCACTTCGACCTTTCGGTACCTTACCACTTCGGTACCATGATCGAGATCCCTCGTGCAGCCCTTACCGCTGACCGCATGGCCCGCGTTGCAGAGTTCTTCTCATTCGGTACAAACGACCTCACCCAGATGACCTTCGGCTTCTCACGTGATGACGTAGGTACCTTCATGGGCGACTATCTCGGAAACAAGATCCTCGATGCAGATCCATTCCAGACCATCGATACCAAGGCAGTGGGCAAGCTCGTTTCCTTCGGTATCCAGGGTGGTCGCAGCCAGCGTCCGGACCTCAAGTGCGGTGTCTGCGGTGAGCACGGTGGTGATCCTGATTCAGTTCACTTCTTCAACAAGATCGGTGTGGACTACGTCAGCTGCTCTCCATTCCGTGTGCCAATCGCACGCCTTGCTGCCGCTCAGGCTGCCATCGAGCAGAACGCATAATCCTTCGGGATTCATATTCTCAAAGAGGTTGGCTTTAACGGCCAGCCTCTTTTGCGTTGTGTCATGTCGTAAAAAATTCTTATATTGGAGCGTAAAACAACAGTACTGTATGAAAAGATTGATAGTTTCCATTTCAGCAAGCCTTCTTGCTTTCCTGGCGTATGCATTCCCCGGAGACATGAGGGGGCGTGCCACACCTGTTCCAAACTATGCCCGCGACGAAACTCGCATATATCTTGACTCCAAGATTTCCCATGGAGGAGATTTTGACTGGAAGATGATAAAGGCCGTGGATACCAAGGACTTCGCTGAGAAGATCTCCAGTGCCGGATATGGCGAGGATGGCTGGATGCCGGCTATTGTCCCTGGAACCGTGCTCAATACCCTTGTATATAATGAGGTGTATCCTGAGCCTTACTATGGAATGAACAACAAGCTGGAAAGCGGCCTTATCCCGGACGTTGCGCTTGCCGGACGGGATTTCTATACCTCATGGTTCCGTACGGAATTCGACATACCTGCAGATTACGAAGGAAAGTACATCTGGATCCAGCTGGACGGCATCAACTATCGTGCTGAGGTATGGGTGAACGGAAACCTACTCAATTTCATGAACGGCATGTTCCGTGAGTCCTATGTGAACATCACCGACTTCGCCAAAGTCGGCCAGCGCAATGCGATCGCAGTGAAGTGCTATCCTGTGGATGTGCCTGGCAAGAAGATGCCTAAGCGCTGGAACGGCGCTCCGGGGGAGTGGCAGAACGGTGGAGACGGAAACATCGGCCACTGTACCACAATGCTCATGACTGCCGGCTGGGACTTCACTTTCAATGACGGAATCCGCGACCGCAACACAGGTATATGGAAGAGCATCAGCCTCTATGCCACTGGACCTGCAGTCCTGCGTCATCCTTTTGTGAAGTCTGATCTCAATGCCCCTGACTACGACCTTGCAAAGGAGACCGTAAGCGTGGAGCTGACCAACCTCATAGAGGGTCCTGCGACCTACGAGGTGAGGGGAGAGATAGTGGGAGAGGGCATAAGCTTCTCCAAGACAGTGGATATGGATCTCTACGAGACACGCGAAATCACTTTCTCTGCCGATGACTTCCCTCAGCTCAGCATCAAGAATCCGCGCCTGTGGTGGCCTGTATTCAAGGGTGAGCAGAACATGTATGAGGCGAAGATCGAGGTTTACCATGACGGAAAACTCTCGAATGAGACCAAGACCAGGTTCGGAATCCGCGAGATCGTGAGCGACCGCAACACCCCTGACCAGTCCCGCCAGTTCTATGTGAACGGCAAGAAGATATTCATCCGCGGTACCAACTGGATACCTGAGGCCATGCTTCGCGGCAGCGATGCCAGAACCTATGCTGAACTCCGCTATACCCGTCAGTGCGGTATAAACCTCATACGCTTCTGGGCCGGTGGAATCACCGAGAGCGATTATTTCTTCCAGCTTTGCGATGAACTCGGCCTCATGGTATGGGAAGAGTTCTGGATGAGTGGAGATACCCGTCTGCCTAACGACATTCCTATGCATCTTGCCAATGTCGAGGCAACTGTGAAGCGCATACGCAATCACCCTAGCCTTGCATATTACGTCTGCTCCAATGAGGGTGCGGAACTTCCTGGAATCAAGAAGCTCCTTACCGAGATTGACGGTACACGCGGCTATCAGAAGCAGAGCGAGGTTGATGGAGTGCATGACGGAAGCCCTTACAAGCAGGTCAACCCTATGCAGCACTACGAGAATACCGCATCGGCTCGCGGAAGCCGCATCGACGGATTCAACCCTGAGTACGGTGCCCCTACCATCCCTACTGTGGAGACTCTCCGCGAGGTGATGGACGAAACGGACCTCTGGCCTATGAACAAGGAAGTGTGGGATTACCACGATGGCGGCGGATTCCACCTCATGAGCACAATGTACAAGGACCTTACCAATGAGTACGGCGAGTCTTCCACCCTCGAGGAGTTCGTAGCCAAGGGACAGATGCTCGGTGCAGTCAACTCCAAGAGTATCTGGGAATGCTGGAACTACAACAAATACGGTTACGGTGACCGTTATGCTGCCGGAACCCTCTTCTGGTATCACAACAGCCCTGTTCCTCAGGTCTGCGCCCGCATGTGGGACTACACCCTTGAGCCTACCGCTTCCCTGTATCACACTCAGAATGCTCTGGAGCCACTCCACGCTCAGTTCGATTATATCAAGAATACAGTATCCGTATATAATGAGTATTACAAGGCCTTCCCTGGCTACAGCGTCAAGGCGGAACTCTTTGACAAGGATTCCCGCAGACTCTGGAGCAAGCAGGCTCAGGTGGACATCCCTGAGGATGGTGTTGTGAACGATGTCTTCGCGATCGAATTCCCTGAGAACATCACCAAACTCCATTTCATCCGTCTCTCTCTCAGAAACGAGAAGGGCAAGGAGGTCGCTTCCACCTTCTACTGGAGGTCTACGGACAAGTACGAGGGCCCTAGCTACGACAAGAACTACGGCAAACTCACCGGCCCTGCCACTTCCGGCTTCGAGGATGTAAACACTCTCAAGCCTACGAGCCTTCGTAGCAAGATTGCCTGCACAAGTGCCGACGGCCGTCACTACGTCACCCTCAAAGTGACCAACAGTGGCAGCAAGATAGCTTTCTTTACCCAGATCCAGCTCCTGGACCAGGCCGGAAAGCCGGTAAGGCCAAGCTTCTACACAGATAACTTCTTCTCGATGATGCCGGGCGAAACCCGCGAGATTGTCGTCGAGACTGCCTGTGCCGACATGCCGGAAACTGCCACCTTCGTGGTCAAGGCATGGAATGCCAAAGCGCAGAAGTTCACAGTAAAATAAAAGATTCTATTTCAATATGCCGGCGTGCTGCTGTTTGAGAAAACAGCAGCACGTTTGCCATAGTGCTATGCCTATGCTGACGGAGACGTTGAGGGAATGCTTCGTGCCGAACTGGGGAATCTCCAGACTCAGGTCAGACTCGTCAACGACGCTCTGCTGGACTCCGTCGACCTCGTTGCCGAAGACGAGGGCATAGCGTCCTCCCTTCTTCGGACAGAAGTCCTCCAGAGAGACGGAGTTTTCCGTCTGCTCGAGGCAGATTACGGTGTAGCCTTGCGCGCGCAGGTCCTTTATTATGGAGACGGTGTCGTCGGCATGCTCCCATGGGACGCTGTTCTCTGCTCCCAGGGCCGACTTGTGAATTTCCGCTGATGGAGGACATGCGCAGATGCCGCAGAGGTAAATCCTGTCCACCTTGAAGGCGTCGCAGCTTCTGAAGGCGCTGCCTACGTTGTGCGCGCTGCGTATGTTATCCAGCACCACGACCACTCCGGATTCCGGCTGGTCTTTGTACTGGTCTGCGCTGATTCTGTTCAATTCTATGCTGAGAAGTTTCCTGTCTTTCATGATGAGGGCAAAGATACGTAAAAAAAGTGCTATATTTGCGACTTAAATTTGTAGTGGATGAAACAGGATTTTCTATTGTTCGACCTTATTAAGAAGGAAAGGGATCGTCAGGAGTCGGGATTGGAACTCATTGCTTCCGAGAATTACGTCTCTGACGGCGTGATGCAGGCCATGGGCTCCATCTGTACCAACAAGTACGCGGAAGGATACCCCGGACATCGTTATTACGGTGGTTGCGGTGTTGTGGATCAGATAGAGCAGCTAGCCATAGACAGACTCAAGTCCATCTATGACGCAGAATGGGCCAATGTTCAGCCTCATTCAGGGGCTCAGGCAAATATGGCGGTCATAATGGCCGTACTCAAACCTGGCGATACATTCATGGGGCTTGACCTTTCCATGGGTGGACATCTCACCCACGGTTCTCCGGTGAACGCTTCAGGTATTCTTTACAATGCCGTGGCCTATGGTCTTGATCCTGAGACAGGGACAGTGGATTACGACAGGATGGAACAGCTTGCCCTCGAATGCAAGCCAAAGCTCATCATCGGCGGTGCGTCAGCTTATTCACGCGAGTGGGATTACGAGCGCATGCGAGCCATTGCAGACAAGGTCGGTGCGATACTGTGGATAGATATGGCTCACACCGCGGGTCTTATTGCAGCCGGTCTTCTGAAGAACCCTGTAAAGTACGCGCATATCGTTACCTCTACCACACACAAGACACTTCGCGGTCCGCGTGGAGGTATCATACTTTTGGGCAAGGACTTCGATGACCCTCAGGGCAGAACCACCCCTAAGGGTGTGGTGAAGAAGATGAGCCAGATTCTGGACAGCAGCGTATTTCCTGGAATCCAGGGCGGTCCGCTGGAGCATGTCATCGCCGCAAAGGCTGTTGCCTTCTTCGAGGCTCAGCAGCCTGAATACGTGGATTATCAGAAGCAGGTTGTCGCCAACGCTTCCGTGATGGCTTCAGAGTTCATCAAGAGAGGATACAAGATCGTGAGTGGAGGGACAGACAATCACCTCATGCTCATAGATCTTCGTACGAAGTTCCCTGAACTCAACGGCAAGATTGCCGAGGCTCAGCTTGGAAAGGCGGATATCACCGTGAACAAGAACATGGTTCCATTCGACAGCCGCAGTCCTTTCCAGACCTCCGGCATACGTATAGGAACCCCGGCAGTCACCTCCCGCGGCTATGTCGAGAATGACATGGTGAACATAGTCGATCTCATCGACACAGTTCTCGTTTCAAGTTCGGAGCACATTGCCGCGCTGTCACTCAAGGCCGGAGAGCAGCCTACCGAGGCGCAGAGGGCGGAACTCGAGGCTCATGACGCTGTGATTGCCAAGGTCAGGAAGAAAGTCAACCAGATGACAGCGGGCGTGCCTCTTTGCAAGTGACATTTTGTCATTGGCACAGACCTTGATTGATATTGAAGCGTCTCCCGCCGAGGGAGGCGCTTTAATTGTTTGAAATATATAAAACAGATAGAATTATGATCAAACCATTGGCAGACAGAGTCTTGATTGAGCCTAAGGAGGCTGAGGTCAAGACAGCTTCAGGAATCTTCATTCCAGACACAGCAAAGGAAAAACCTCAGCAGGGAAAGGTTGTTGCAGCCGGCCCCGGCAAGAAGGATGAGCCTATGGAGGTTAAGGTAGGCGACGAAGTCCTCTATGGCAAGTATGCAGGTACAGAGGTAACCGTTGATGACAAGAAATACCTCATTGTAAAGCAGTCTGACATTTTAGCAATTCTGTAATTATGGCAAAGGATATTAAATTTGATGTCGATGTCCGCTCCAAGATGAAGCAGGGAGCAGACTCTCTTGCAAACGCAGTAAAGGTCACACTCGGTCCTAAGGGCCGCAACGTGGTAATAGATAAGAAGTTCGGTGCACCTCAGGTAACCAAGGACGGCGTTACCGTAGCCAAGGAGATTGAGCTCGAGGACCGTTTCGAGAATATGGGAGCCCAGATGGTCAAGGAGGTTGCCTCCAAGACAAACGAGCAGGCAGGTGACGGCACCACCACTGCCACTGTACTTGCACAGGCCATCATCAATGTAGGTATCAAGAACGTTACCGCAGGCGCAAACCCTATGGATCTCAAGCGTGGAATCGACAAGGCTGTTGCTGCAGTTGTGGCAGACCTCAAGACACGCAGTCAGAACGTTGGCGACGACTATTCCAAGGTGGAGCAGGTAGGTACCATTTCCGCAAACAACGACAGTTTCATCGGCAAGCTGATCGCAGATGCTATGTCCAAGGTCGGCAAGGACGGTGTTATTACAGTAGAGGAGGCCAAGGGCACAGAGACAGAGGTCAAGGTGGTAGAGGGTATGCAGTTCGACCGCGGTTACATCTCCCCATACTTCATGACCAACGGAGACAAGATGGAAGCCGAGCTCAAGAACCCTGCTATCCTTATAACAGACAAGAAGATTTCCACAATGAAGGACCTTCTTCCTGTACTTGAGCCTATTGCACGTGAGGGCAAGGAACTCCTTATCATAGCTGAAGACGTTGACGGTGAGGCTCTTACCACTCTCGTTGTGAACAAGCTCCGCGGAACTCTCAAGATCGCAGCCGTAAAGGCTCCGGGCTTTGGCGACCGCCGCAAGGAGATGCTTCAGGATATCGCCATCCTCACAGGAGCGCAGGTCATTTCCGAGGAGCGCGGTTATACCCTTGAGAACGCAACACTCGAGATGCTTGGAAAGGCAGAGAAGGTTACTATCACAAAGGAGAATACAACCATCGTAGGTGGCGCAGGCTCTCAGGAAGAGATCAGGGAGCGTGCTGAGCTTATCCGCAAGCAGATGGCTACAACAACTTCCGACTATGACAGGGAGAAGCTTCAGGAGCGTCTTGGCAAACTCTCAGGTGGCGTCGCAGTCCTCTATGTAGGTGCAACCACTGAGGTTGAGATGAAGGAGAAGAAGGATCGCGTGGAGGATGCCCTCAATGCAACCCGTGCCGCTGTGGAGGAGGGATACCTTCCTGGAGGTGGAGTCTCATACATCCGTGCAGTATCTGTCCTTGAGAATCTTAAGGGAGACAATGATGACGAGACAACCGGTATACGCATCGTGGCCAAGGCCATCGAGGAACCTCTCCGTCAGATTGCCGTGAATGCCGGTGTTGACGGTGCAGTCATCATCCAGAAGATCAAGGAGGGCAAGGACGACTTCGGTTACAATGCCCGCACAGGTGAGTACGTGAACATGTACGAGGCCGGTGTCATCGATCCTACAAAGGTTTCACGTGTGGCTCTTGAGAATGCCGCTTCAGTTGCCGGAATGTTCCTTACCACCGAATGTGGTATTGTTGACATCCCTGAGCCTGCTGCAGCTGCTCCAGCCATGCCTGCCGGTGGAATGATGTAGTCTCCCCCGTTTCAAGTTCCAAGGGATTGAAGATCAAATAATTCGGCGTCTTCCGAGAGGAGGGCGCCGTTTTTGTTTTTGAGAAAAATTAAGATTTTTTGAAATTTTTTGCAAAAAAGTATTGCGGAATAAAAAAAAGTGTGTACCTTTGCAATCCCCAAACGAGAGGACGGGGAAAACAAGAAACGATCTTTGAAAAGACTGAAGGAAAGTACAAGCAAGTACCGAGAACTAAAATATAATCGAGAGCGTTAATTCTTTTGGAATTAAGAAGCGTCAGGAATCAAG
>JAGHUW010000055.1 GCA_018064625.1 Candidatus Cryptobacteroides equifaecalis
AACGGTGTCAACGCAGCAATCAACACCTGGCTCAACGCATACAAGAACTTCCTCACCGCAGTTACACCTGCATGCGAGGAGAACCAGCTCAGATGCTGCGAAGGATGCGAGGAGCCTGTAAATACAGAGGAGGAATAAACCATGGCAAACCTTAAAGAAACAATACTCAATCCTATTACCAAGGGCAACCCTATCACAGTGCTCGTCCTCGGTATCTGCTCCTCACTCGCCGTTACGGTAGAGCTCAAGGGAGCATGTGTCATGGCTCTCTCAGTGATCGCGGTGACCGGTCTTTCCAGCCTCGTGGTCTCACTCCTGAGAAAAACCATCCCTAACCGCGTGCGAATCATCGTACAGCTGGTCGTAGTAGCCATGATGGTAATCCTTGTAGACCAGTTCCTCAAGGCTTACGCTTACGGAATAGACAAGCAGCTCTCAGTTTACATCGGCCTTATCATCACCAACTGTATCGTGATGGGACGCATCGAGGCATTCGCCCTCGGCAACAGCCCTATCCCTTCTCTTCTTGACGGTATCGCAAACGGTGTGGGCTACGGCGCAATCCTCGTGATCGTCGCATTCTTCCGCGAGCTCTTCGGTTCAGGAACCCTCTTCGGATTCCCTGTACTCTCAGCTATAGGCTACACCAACAACGGTCTCATGATCCTTCCTCCTATGGCACTCATCCTCCTCGGATGCGTGGTATGGGTTCAGAGAAGCATCCAGAAGGACCTTCAGGAGAAATAAAACAGTTAGACTAGACACATTATGGAATATATAAGCTTATTCGTAAGGTCAATATTCGTTGACAATATGATCTTTGCATACTTCCTCGGTATGTGTTCATACCTGGCAGTATCAAAGAATGTAAAGACAGCCAACGGTCTGGGTCTCGCTGTGATCTTCGTGCTCCTGTGTACCCTTCCGCTCAACTACCTTCTCAACAAATACATCCTCACCCCAGGTGAGCACTGCATCTTCGGCGAAGGTGTGGATCTGAGCTTCCTCAGCTTCATCATCTTCATCGCAGTCATCGCAGCATTCACCCAGCTCGTGGAGATGATTGTGGAGAAGTTCCTTCCTTCACTCTACTCATCACTCGGAATCTTCCTTCCGCTCATCGCTGTGAACTGCGCCATCCTCGGTGGCTCGCTCTTCATGCAGCAGAGGGATTTCGTGAATGTAGGTGAGTCAGCAGTTTACGCCCTCGGTTCAGGTATCGGCTGGTACCTCGCAATCGTAACCCTCGCCGCTATCCGCGAGAAGATGGCATACAGCAATGTACCTGCCGGTCTCAAGGGTATAGGTATCACCTTCATCACCGTAGGTCTCATGGGTATGGCATTCATGGCATTTTCAGGAATTTCACTTTAGGAGGACCAGGATATGAATACAGTATTAGCAGCAGTAATCGTAATTACAGCAGTAACATTGGTTCTGGTTGTGGCTCTCCTTCTCGTGAAGAACGCCATCACACCAAAGGGATCTATCAAGATCGACATCAATGACGGAAAGAAGACTCTCGACGTACAGCCTGGCGGAAACCTCATGGGTACCCTCGCTGAGAACGGAATCTTCCTTCCATCAGCCTGCGGCGGAAAGGCCAACTGCGGCCAGTGTAAGATCCAGGTAATGGAAGGCGGCGGAGAGATCCTCCCTACCGAGGTAGGTTTCTTCAACCGCAAGCAGATCAAGGATGGCTGGCGTCTCGGATGCCAGGTCAAGGTTAAGGATAACCTCAAGGTCCAGATGGACGAGAGCGCTCTTTCAATCAAGAAGCTCGAGTGTGAGGTCATCTCCAACGACAACGTGGCTACCTTCATCAAGGAGTTCACAGTCAAGCTTCCTGAGGGAGAGAACATCGAGTTCAAGAGCGGTCAGTACATCCAGATCGACATTCCTGCATACGAGCTTGATTTCAAGGATATCGACGTTGCACCTGAGTACAGGGCAGACTGGGAGAAGTTCGGTTTCTTCAACCTCCATTCTTCCACCCCTACAGCTACCATCCGTGCATACTCAATGGCCTCTTACCCTGGTGAGAAGGGCATCATCAAGCTCAACGTCCGCATCGCAACACCTCCATTCGACAGGAGTGTTCCACGCGAGCAGGGACCTAAGCTTCTGCCTGTAAACCCTGGTATCGCATCTTCTTACGTGTTCACACGCAAGCCTGGTGACAAGGTCATGATCAGCGGTCCTTACGGAGACTTCCTTCTCCCTAAGAACGACCCTGATTCACAGGAGTACGTATTCGTGGGTGGTGGTGCAGGTATGGCACCGCTCCGCTCTCACATCATGCAGCTCTTCAAGACTCTCAAGACCGGCAAGGAGGTTCACTTCTTCTATGGAGCACGCGCCCTTGTGGAGGCCTTCTATCTTGAGGACTTCGCAGAGATCGAGGCAGCATTCCCTAACTTCCACTTCCATCTCGCTCTCGACCGTCCGGATCCTGCAGCAGATGCAGCAGGAGTCAAGTATGTTGCAGGCTTCGTACACAACGTGATGTATGAAACCTACCTCAAAGACCACGAGGCACC
>JAGHUW010000128.1 GCA_018064625.1 Candidatus Cryptobacteroides equifaecalis
TGAGAGCCATGTCCTGCTCAAAGCCGACCTGCGGCTCTTTGATGAACTCCACGAGGAAGCGGAATCCGAAGCAGCCAATGAGGAAGGCGCCGAAGAAGAATCCGCGGTAAACCTTGTCCAGTTTCCATTTGTAGGTACTGATCAATGCCAGTCCCAGGAGAAGGTAGCATGATGCCTCGTAAAGCTGGGTCGGGTGCTTTGGCTCGGTCTCGTTCCTGAGCTGGAAGATGAAGCCCCATGGGAGGTTTGTCACGTCACCGTAAATCTCTGAATTGAAGAGGTTTCCCAGTCTGATGAAACAGCCTGCGAAGGCTACTGTGATGCAGAGCCTGTCCATGATCCACCAGAAATCAAAGCCGGCCTTCTTGCCGTAATGCTTTGCGAACCAGATCATTGCCAGCACCAGGGCTATTGCTCCGCCGTGGCTCGCGAGACCGCCCTTCCATGGCTGGAAGATCTCAAGGAAACCCTGCCAGCTTGTCAGATAGTAATCCGGCTGATAGAAAAGGCAGTGGCCCAGGCGGGCGCCCACGATGGTTGCTATGAGAAGGGTGTAGAGAAGCGGGTCAAGAAGTTCCTCCTTCACGCCTTCCCGGCGGAAGAACCAGCGGAAGATATACCATCCGAGTATGAATCCGGAAACGAATAAAAGTGAATACCACCTTATCTCAAGAGGTCCAAGATGAAACAGGACCGGGTCTACGTGCCAGTTGACAAATAATAAGCTGTTCATATCTCACAAAGATAGTCATTTTAAGTAAAATAGGTATTATATTTGCATGTATTTTACGGTTAGTAGATATTGTAGTATTTATGTTAGTATTTTTGACAATCCCGGCTATTCTGGCCGGTGCGAGCCCAGCATGTCAGCAGCTTCAGCAGACGGATACGGTCAAGGCGGCAAAGACAATCTCACTTGAGGATGCCATAAAGATAGCCTTGAGCGAGAATGCCTCAGTAAAGGTGGCAGACCTCGAGATCCAGAAGAGCGGATATGCAAGGAAGGGCCAATACGCGGCCCTGTTCCCGCAGATTGACGGTTCAGCTTCTTTCCAGAGAACCATAAAGAAGCAGGTTATGTATATGGACGGAGACGGCTTCAACTTCGGCAGCATGATAGGCGAGACCCTCTCCGAGTACCTTATCCCTCTCTATGCCCAGCACCCGGGCCTTAAACCTCCAACCCCTTCTCCAGACCCGGACCCGGAGCCTGAAAGTGGAAACGGCGGTATCACAGTGGGCCGATGGAACACCTGGAGCGCAGGTGTCAGCGCCAATATGCCTCTGGTGAACGCCCAGCTCTGGAAGAGCCTCCAGATCTCAGACAAGGATGTGGAGCTTGCGGTGGAGAAGGCTCGCAGCAGCCGTCTGGAGACGGTGAACCAGGTGAAGAATGCCTATTTCCTCTGCCTTCTCACACGCTCTGCCGCAGACGTTTACAAGCAGGTATATGAGAACGCCCTGGCGAATCTGACTCAGATACAGCGCAAATACAACGCGCAGAAGGCATCTGAGCTCGATCTCACAAGAGCCAAGACAACGCTCGCCAACGCCATCCCTAATGTATATGACGCCGAGAGTTCCGTCTATCTGTCACTTTGGCAGCTGAAGGCCGTTATGGGCGTCGACCTCGATATGGAAATCGATGTGGAGGGCTCGCTGATGGACTACTCCGAGCATATGCTCTACGACATTGCCGCAACGGAAGAGTACGGCCTGGACAACAACTCCACCATGAAGCAGATGGCCATTCAGGCGGAGCAGCTTGCAAACGCCATCAAGGTGCAGCAGTACTCCAACATCCCGAGCCTGGGACTCGGCTTCTCCTACATGTTCAACGCGATGGCCAACGACTTCAAGTTCAGCGAGTACCAGTGGTCGCCTTATTCATACGTGGGTATAAGCCTGTCCATTCCTATCTTTGCCGGCGGCCGCAGGGCTTCGGCAATCAAGCAGGCCAAGGTGCAGGCTGCCGAACTCGACGTGCAGAGAATCAATACCGAAAAGCAGCTGAAGATCGCGATACGCCAGTACCTCAATTCGATGGATACGGCGATGAAGAGCTTCGCATCGGCCCAGAGCGCTGTGGAGACTGCGCAGAAGGCCTACAACATCGCTTCGAGGTCTTACGACGTGGGCCGAAGCACCCTTACCGACCTGAACGACGCCCAGCTCGCGCTGACGCAGTCGCAGCTTGCCGTGGTGCAGGCGGTCTATACCTTTGTGACATCCAAATCAGACCTTGAGAACATCCTCGGAGCAGATTTCATAGATGAGGATGGAAACGTTCAACTGAATAATACATACAAGAAATGAACAATAAATCGTTAGTAATGCTCAGCCTCGCCGTTCTTGCAGCAGGCTGCGCTCCGAAGAAAGCTGAAGAGGCCGTAGTTGCAGAGACTCTGCCTTCCGTAAAGGTAATTGACGCAGTGCGTGAGAATGTGCCTCAGGATGCCGTTTATTCAGCCACAATACAGGCCAATATAGTGAACAACATAGTTCCTCAGACCGCTTCCAGAATCAAGAAGATCAATGTGGAGGTGGGAGATTTCGTGAAGGAGGGACAGATCCTCGCAGAGATGGACAGGGTTCAACTCGAGCAGGCGGAACTCCGCCTCAAGAATGACGAGACCGAGCTCGGCCGCATCAAGCAGCTTTACAGCGAGGGCGGAATCTCACAGTCTGATTATGAGTCACTCGAACTTGCATACAAGGTGAGCAAGAGCTCATACCAGAACCTGCTTGACAACACTATCCTCCGTGCTCCGGTGAGCGGTGTTGTTACCGCAAGGAACTACGACAGGGGAGACATGTATGCTATGGCCCAGCCTATCTTCACCGTTCAGCAGATCACTCCGGTCAAGATACTTGTTGCCATCTCCGAGACGGACTACACCCGCGTGAAGAAGGGAGACAAGGTGTCAATCACCGCAGACGCCCTTCCAGGACAGACCTTCGAGGGCTCCGTGATCAGACTTTATCCTATCATGGATTCAAGCTCGCACACCTTCACCGTGGAGGTTCAGGTACGCAATGAGAACCGCGTTCTCCGCCCGGGCATGTACGCCCGCGTAACGGTGAAGTTCGGCGAGAATAACAGCGTTGTCCTTCCGGATGCGGCTGTGGTAAAGCAGCAGGGTTCAGGCCAGAGGGCGGTGTATGTTGTCAACGGTGACGTTGCAGAGCTCCGCGTGGTTACTCCGGGACGTCATTTTGACGGAAAGTACGAGATTCTCAGTGGCGTTGAGGCAGGTGAGAAGGTTGTTGTGAAGGGCCAGTCCTCCCTCAAGTCAGGCGTAAAGGTTGAGGTAATCTAGTTATGAGCATTTACAGAAAAGCGGTAAACAATCCGGTCACGACCGCGCTGATCTTCATCGCGTTCATGATTTTCGGTATTTTCTCGCTGGCAAAGACCTCCATTGCACAGTTTCCGGAGTTCGATGCCAACGTGATCATGGTCATGTCCTCATATCCGGGTGCAAATGCTGCGGATATCGAGACCAACCTCACCAAGGTCCTGGAGAACGCCCTCAATGGTGTAGAGGACCTCAAGGAACTGACTTCAAGGTCAAAGGAGAACATCTCCCTGCTGACCCTCGAGTTCGAATACGGTACGGATATAGATGAAGCGACGAACAATGTCCGCGACAAACTGGACATGGTGAACTCCGTCCTTCCGGACGGCGCCACCGCTCCGGTGATCTTCAAGTTCAGCGCGGACGACATGCCTATCATGCTTCTCTCAGCCCAGGCCAATGAGAGCCTTCCGGGCCTTGAGAAGATACTGGACGACAAGCTCGCCACCCCGCTCGCCCGTATCCCTGGCGTGGGTACCGTGAATGTGATCGGTGCTCCTACGCGCGAGATCCATGTATATTGCGACCCTAACAAGCTTCAGTCTTATGGCTTGTCTGTCAGCACCATAGCACAGATCATCGCGGCAGAGAACAGGAACCTCCCTTCAGGTAACATCGACATAGGCTCGGAGACCTACACCCTTCGTGTGCAGAAGGAATTCACTGATCCGTCAGAGCTGCTTGACGTGGTGGTTGGTGCCACCAACGGAAGGGCAGTGTACCTCAGGGATGTGGCAACGGTGGGCGACGGAAGCAAGGAAAGGGAGCAGGAGTCCTACACCAACGGAGTCCGTGCCGCCCGTATCACCATCCAGAAGCAGACCGGTGCCAATACCGTGAATGTGATCAGGAAGGTGAAGAAGGAGCTCGTGAAGATTCAGAGGAATCTCCCGTCGGATGTGAATGTGAGCATAATCATCGACTCCTCGGAGAATATCATCAATACCATCAACACCCTCAAGGAGACAATCATAATTACCTTCCTTGTGGTCATGCTCGTGGTGTTCATCTTCCTCGGAAGCTGGAAGTCCACCGGTATCATCGTGCTCTCAATCCCTATAGCCCTGCTTGCATCTCTGGTATATCTTTTCGCCACTGGCAACACCCTGAACATCATATCGATGTCTGCGCTTTCCATCGCGATAGGTATGGTCGTGGACGATGCAATCGTGGTGCTTGAGAATGTCTCGACGCATCTGGCGAGGGGAGAGAAACCTAAGGAGGCTGCCGTGCACGGCACTTCCGAGGTGGGTATTTCCGTAATAGCATCCACCCTCACCATGCTCTGTGTGTTCCTGCCTCTTACCATGATCAACGGTATGGCCGGAATCATGTTCAAGCAGCTGGGCTGGATCGTGAGCATTATCATGATAGTGTCCACCACAGCGGCACTTACCCTTGTGCCTATGCTCTGCTCTATCATGCTCAAGCCTAATGACAAGCACGGAAAGCTCCATCAGAAGTTCTTCGGCCCTATCGACCGCTTCCTTGAGATGATCTCAAACGGCTACGCCCGCATCATAGGCTGGGCTACCACACACCGCAAGGCCGTGATCTTCACCTCTCTGGGAATATTCGTGGCAACCGTGGGACTCATCGCTCCGGGCCTCAAGACAGAGTTCTTCCCTCGCGGAGACGACGGACGCCTCAGCGTTTCCATCGAGCTCCCTATGGGTACTGCCCAGGATGTGACGCGCGACGTTGCGGAGCGCATCTATGAGGATACCAAGGCTGCAATCCCTGAACTGAAGATATACAACTACTCGTTCGGACAGGCGGATACCGACAATACTTTTGCCAATATGCAGAACAACGGTACCCACGTGATTTCCATCAACATCAACCTGGGCAGCGTTTCCACCCGAGACCGCAGCACAGCCGAGATTGCTGACCAGCTTCGCGGCATTCTCCGCAGGTATCCTGAGATACGCAAGGCGAACGTGACCGAGGGAGGTATGGGATCCATGGGTGGTGCTTCTTCCGTGAAGGTTGAGGTCTATGGCTACAGCTTCGAGGATACGGACGCCGTTGCCAAGGAACTTCAGGCTCAGATGCTCGAGGATCCGACCTTCTCGCAGGTTCTCCTCAGCCGAGACGAGTATACGCCTGAGTATCAGATGGATTTCGACCGCACCAAGCTTGCTCTCAACGGACTCAACTCATCTACCGCAGGTGCTGCTTTCAGCGCTGCGATGAGCGGTACGCTTTCATCTTACTATCGTGAGGACGGTGATGAGTACGACATCCGCGTGCGTTATGCCCCTGAGTTCAGAACCAGTATCGAGGATATGGAGAACATCGTGGTAAACAATGCCTTCGGACGTCCTGTAAGGATGAAGGAACTTGGCAACGTCGTCGAGACCCTCGTTCCTCCTACCATCGAGAGAAAGGACCGCGAGAGAATGATCACCGTAACGGGAGTCGTTTCAAGAGGTTCTGCCCTCAGCGAGGCCGTGGCCTCCGCCCAGAAGATCATCGATGCCACCGATATCCCTTCAAATGTGACTCCTGTGATTGCCGGTGATTATGAGGACCAGCAGGATATGTTCTCAGACCTGATCGTGCTCATCATCCTCATCATCATCCTGGTCTACATGGTGATGGCGTCACAGTTCGAGTCCTTCATGAGTCCGTTTGTGATCATGTTCTCGGTGCCTTTCGCCGCTGTGGGCGTGCTCATCGGACTTGCTGTCACCGGAACGGCACTTGGTGCCATGGGTATGATTGGTATCATCATCCTTCTGGGTATAGTTGTGAAGAACGGTATCGTGCTCATCGACTACACCATCCTCTGCCGTGAGAGAGGCATGGGAGTCATAGAGGCTTCAGTGACCGCGGCGAAGAGCCGTCTGCGTCCTATCCTCATGACCACCCTCACCACCGTGCTCGGTATGCTCCCTATGGCCATAGGCACCGGAGAAGGTTCCGAGATGTGGCACTCGCTGGGTATGACGGTGTGCTGGGGTCTTTCAATCTCGACCCTTGTGACCCTCATCCTCATCCCTTCAGTCTATTGTGTATTTGCAACACGCTCTGAGCGTAGAAAACAGAAGAAATCATGAAAGCGGTATTCATAGCTTATAATCAGGCATATAATGAAGAGATCGTGGAACTTCTCGAGGCCAATGGCCAGAGAGGTTTCACCCGCTGGGATGAGACCAGCGGAAGGGGCAGCGTGGACGGGGAACCTCACCTCGGAAACCATGCCTGGCCTACACAGAACCATGCCATCCTGACCATGGTAGAGGATGACAAGGTGGCCGGGATCCTCGCGGATCTCAAGAAGGCGGATGAGCAGTCAAAGGACCTGGGTCTTCGCGCCTTCGTATGGAATATTGAAATGTTTTGCTAACTTTGTGAATATGGAAAAGGTAATAACAGATAATAATATCAAAGAGGTTCTCAATACATCTCTTCCTGTAGTCGTGGATTTCTGGGCTACATGGTGCGGCCCTTGCCGCGTTCTTTCGCCAACAGTTGATGAGGTAGCCGCCGAGCTCGAGGGCCAGGCAGTGGTTGCCAAGTGCAATGTCGATGATTGCGAAGAAGTTGCCATGAACTACAACATCCGCAACATCCCGACCCTGCTCTTCATAAAGAACGGTGAGGTTGTGGACCGTAAGGTTGGCGTGGTTACCAAGCAGGAAATCCTTGATACAATAGAAAAGATCAAGTAAATGAAAAAGTTTCTTATTGTAATGGCGGGCTTGGTGCTCGCCTTTTCCGCTAAGGCGGGAGACGGAAAGTTTGGTGTGATCGGCGGTCTTACAACTGCAAACACAAAGATTTCGTCTGCTTATGCAGACATCAAGACAGGCTCTGTAAGCAATTTCCACGTGGGACTTGTCTATAATCAGCCGCTCATCCTTGGATTCTCCATCCAGCCGGGCATCCAGTATAATGTGAAGGGTGCCGAGATGAGGAACATCACTGGCGTTTCCGACCTCGATCTCCAGACCGGTTTCATCGAGGTTCCTATTCAGGTTCAGTGGTCTCCGGTGGATGTTCTCGGTATTTTGAAGCCTTATGTCTTCGCTGAGCCTTTCATTGGAATCGCTGTGAGCAACAAGCTGGCTTCTTCCAAGACTACCGTCGATACAGAAAAGATCAAGTCTGGTTTCGAGGGTGGCATAGGTCTTGGCGTCGGTGCTCTGATCATCAAGCACATACAGGTGTCTGCCCGTTACTATTGGAACCTTGGTCAGCTTTATACCATTGACATCCAAGGTGTTCCAAGCCAGATCAATCAGAACAACTGCAGCGGTATAGCCGTTTCTGCAGCCATCCTTTTCTGATAAGTGGGCAGGGAACAGATCATAGAGCTGCTGGGTGAGAACTGGCCTGAGGTCAGACGTCTCATCCGGCAGTATATTCATTCTGACGTGGATCTCCTGAACCGTACCAACGAGGCGGTGTTGGAGAATTCCGGAAAGATGCTGCGTCCGATAGTCACTTTGCTGGCTGCGGGCGCATTGTCCGGTATCAATGGGGACAGCCTTCGCATCGCGGCCTTCACCGAGATGCTGCACAACGCCACCCTCATGCATGACGACGTGACTGACGAGAGCCGCACCCGCAGGGGACGCCCTTCCGTGATGTCGCTGCTTGGGCCATCGGCTGCAGTTCTAATCGGCGATTTCTGGCTCGCCCGTTCCATGGAGATATTAATGACGACGGACTGCCGCCCGGAGGTTGAGGGGATTTTCTCCCGCACCATCACGGACCTGGCCGAGGGTGAGATGCTGCAGCTGGAGAAGTCCATGAGCCTTGATACGGCCGAGGAGGATTATTTCCGCATCATCTACTGCAAGACGGCGTCGCTTTTCCGCGCTGCATGTGAGGCTGCTGCCGTTTCCGTGGGCGCAGGCGAAGAGCAGCGCAAGGCCATCTGCGAGTATGGCCGTTGCCTTGGCATAGCCTTCCAGATCAAGGACGATATCATGGACTATGACGGGGCCGATTCCATGGGCAAGCCGCGCGGGGCCGACCTGCGCGAGCAGAAGATCACCCTGCCGCTGCTGGGAGCGCTCAAAAATGCCCCCGAGGCCTGCGAGTCCGTGCTGGACAAGCTCTCTCAGATCAGGGAACATCCGGAGTATTGTGCTGAGATTCATGATTTTGTAATTGCCAATTC
>JAGHUW010000064.1 GCA_018064625.1 Candidatus Cryptobacteroides equifaecalis
GTTGATGGTGAAGCCCGTAGGCACGCCGTAGGCCTTCTGGTCAGCGCTGAAGCTGTACTGGGTCTTGGCTATACAGATAGGGAAGTGCTCTATGCCCATTGCGCGGACTGTCTCGAGCATCTTCTTTGCGGCGGCCGAGAAGACCACCTTGTCTGCTCCGTAAACCTTCTTTGCAACGGCCTCGGCTTTCTGCTCTATGCTCATCTCGTCTGAGTAGGTGAATTGGAGAGGCTTGGATGGGTTTTCGTCTATGGTCTTCACCACAAGGTTTGCAAGCTCCACGGCTCCGCTTCCACCCTCGTTGAAGGCGTTGATCACGGCAAAGCCCACGCCCATCTCGGCACAGTGCTGACGGCAGAAGTCAATCTCTGCGTCCGTATCTGTTGCAAAGCGGTTGAAGCATACGACGACGTTCTGGCCGAAGCGGCGAATGTTCTCTATATGTCTGTCGAGGTTCTTTACACCCTGCCTGAGGCCTTCCATGTTCTCTTCCTTGATCTGGTCCACAGGCACGCCTCCGTGCATCTTGAGTCCCTGGGTGGTTGCGACGAGCACCGTGAGTGCAGGCTGCAGGCCAGCCTTGCGGCACTTGATGCCGTAGAACTTCTCTGCGCCGAGGTCTGCGCCGAATCCTGCCTCTGTGATCACGTAATCACCAAGGCTCATTGCCATGCGGGTTGCGATGACAGAGTTGCAGCCGTGTGCTATGTTTGCGAAAGGTCCTCCGTGCACGATTGCCGGAGTGTTCTCGGTTGTCTGCACGAGGTTGGGCTTGATAGCGTCCATGAGCAGCACGCAGATGGCTCCGGCCACTCCCATATCCTTGACAGTGAAAGGTTTGCCGTCCATTGTGGTGCCGAGCAGTATGTTCTCGATGCGGCGGCGCAGATCAGCCTCGTCCTTGCTCAGGCAGAGGATTGCCATGATCTCGCTGGCCGGGGTGATGTCGAAGCCGCTCTCCATGGTCACGCCGTTGGTCTTTGCGCCGAGGCCTGTGACTATATTGCGCAGGTTGCGGTCATTCACGTCGAGCACGCGCTTCCACAGGATCTCCTTCATTGCGAAGCCCTCGTCCCTGTGCTGGTAGATGTAGTTGTCCAGCAGGGCGGAAATCATGTTGTGGGCCGATGTGATGGCGTGGAAGTCACCGGTGAAGTGCAGGTTGATCTTCTCCATAGGGAGGACCTGGGCATAGCCGCCGCCGGCTGCACCTCCCTTCATGCCGAAGCATGGGCCGAGGGAAGGCTCGCGCAGCGCTACCACTGCCTTCTTGCCTATGCGGTTCATGCCGAGGGCGAGACCCACGCTGACGGTGGTCTTGCCGATGCCGGCCTTCGTAGGGGTGATGGCTGTCACAAGAATCAGCTTGCTCTTGGCGCATTTCTGCTCATCGATTAGGCTGAGCGGGAGTTTTGCCACGTACTTTCCATAAGTCTCAAGGCTGTCTTCGCTGACTCCGAGTTGCCCGGCAATCTCTTTGATTGGTTTGAGCTCGGTTTCGCGAGCTATTTCAATATCGGTCTTCATGTTATTAATATGTGTTTATCTCTTGGAAATATCTGTGTATGAGCGTTCCTCGGTCACGCACTTGTATGCAGGACGTATGATGCGCCTTCCCTCGAAGTTGAGCTCCTCATTGCGGTGAGCGCACCAGCCCACGATACGTGACATGGCGAAAAGCGGGGTGTATATCTCCTTCGGAATGCCTATGAGTTCATAGACAAAACCTGAATAGAAGTCTACGTTCGCACAAAGGGTCTTTCCCTTTCCTTTAACGCGGTAGATGGTCTCGATAGCCAGACGCTCCACCCTTTCCAGGAACTCGAACTCGGCCAGACGCCCCTTCTCCACTGCCAATTCCCTGGCCATTTCCTTCAAAAGCACTGCTCGCGGGTCAGAGATGGTATAGACGGCATGGCCTATGCCGTATATCAGTCCCTTTCCGTCTATTGCCTCTTTTGCGAGTATCTTTTCAAGATGGAAGACTATCTCGCTCTCATCCTTCCAGTCGTGGATGTTTGCCTTGAGATAATCGGTCATTTCAGTCACTTTCAGGTTGGCGCCACCGTGCTTGGGGCCCTTCAGCGAGCCTATTCCGGCTGCTATGGAAGAATATGTATCCGTTCCCGTGGATGAGGTCACGCGCACCGTGAAGGTGGAGTTGTTACCTCCTCCGTGCTCTGAATGGAGTATGAGAAGCAGGTCCAGTGTGCGCGCATCAAGCTCGGTGTATTCCTTGCCCTTGAGCATGAAAAGGAAATTCTCCGCTATGGACATGTCCTTCTGCGGGTGGCGTATGTGAAGGGAACGCCCGTGCTCGCCGTGGCGCAGCATGTTGTATGCGTATGCTATGATGGTAGGGAACTTGGACATGAGCTCTATGCTCTGCCTCATGAGGTTCTCCCGTGATATGTCGTCCGGATTGTCGTCGAAGGTATAGAACTCCAGAACGCTGCGCGAGAGAATGTTCATGATGTCATGACCCTCCATCTCTATGATGTGCAGCAGGGTGTTCTTTTCCAGAGGCATGTTCTCAATTACTATGCTCTTGAAGACATCCAGTTCCTCCTTGTCCGGCAGCCTTCCGGAAAGCAGCAGATATGCTACCTCCTCGAAGCCGAAGCGCCTTTCATTCTCTATGGCGTGAACTATCTCGCTTACCTCGTAGCCGCGGAAGAAAAGCTTTCCGTCTATGGGCTTGAGACTCCCGTCCGTCAGCCTCTCGTAACCTACGACATCACCTATGTTTGTAAGCCCGGCCAGCACGCCTGTGCCGTCCTCATTGCGCAGTCCGCGCTTCACGTCCATTTTCTTGAAGAGTTCCGCGTCTATGCGGGTGCAGCTCTTCATCTGATCGGACAGTTTATAGACCAGGTAATCACTTGACTTCATTTATCCTACTAACTATATTATCTGTAAATTCCACCGTTCCCATCGCATGGCCGTTCTCCATGAGGCGGGCAAGGTCAGCTGTGGCATAACCCTCGCTGAATGACTCCTCCAGCGCGTCTGTCACCAGCTTTGCGGCCTCATTCCAGCCGAAGTGCTCCAGCATCATCACTCCGCTGAGCACGTTGCTGCATGGGTTGACGATGTTCTTCCCGGCAATGTCCGGAGCGGTGCCGTGGGTTGCCTCGAAGATGGCGTCCCCGGTGGCGTAATTGATGTTGGCGCCAGGGGAGATGCCTATTCCTCCCACCTGGGCGGCGAGCATGTCGCTCACGTAATCCCCGTTGAGGTTGAGGGTGGCGATGACGCTGTAGTCCTCAGGCTTGAGCAAGGCGTTCTGGAGGAAGGCGTCGCAGATGCAGTCCTTCACAACCAGCCTGCCGGATGCGATTGCCTCGCCGAACTCGCGCTCTGCAAGCTCGTAGCCCCACTTCTTGAATCCTCCTTCCGTGAACTTCATGATATTGCCCTTGTGCACGAGCGTCACCGAAGGACGGCCGTGGTCTATCGCATACTGGCATGCGGCGCGTATGAGCCTCTCGCTGCCCTCGCGGGAAACTGGTTTCACGCCGAAGGCCGAAGTCTCGGGGAAGCGCACCTTGGTCACTCCCATCTCGTCCTTGAGGAAGCTGTAGAACTTCTTTGCCTGTTCGCTGCCGCTTTCCCACTCTATGCCGGCGTAGATGTCTTCGGTATTCTCGCGGAATACCACCATGTCCACATTCTCAGGATGCTTTACAGGGGATTCCACGCCCTTGAACCAGCGCACCGGGCGCAGGCAGACGTAGAGGTCAAGTCCCTGACGCAGAGCGACATTCAGCGAGCGTATGCCTCCTCCCACGGGTGTTGTGAGAGGGCCCTTGATTCCCACGTGGTATTTGCGGAAAGCCTCCATCGTCTCGTCCGGAAGATAAGATCCGCACTCGTCGAATGCCTTCTGGCCGGCGAGAACCTCCATCCATTCTATCTTTTTCTCCCCGCCGTAGGCCTTTGCCACAGCGGCATCTATTATCTTCACCATCGCGGTGGTCACCTCAGGACCTACTCCGTCGCCCTTGACCAGAGGTACTATGCGTGTATCAGTCATTTTTCAGCGCGTTAAGTGCGGATCCGGCCTTGAACCAGCCTATCTGCTTATCGTTATATGTATGTGAAGCGAGGATTTCCTCGCAGCTTCCGTCCTTATGATGAAGGACTACGCCTATCTTCCTGCCAGGCTCCAGCGCTGTGCAGAGGATGTCGAAACTGTCCCCGTCCTGAACCTTGTCGTAGTCGGCCGGGTCGCTGAAGCTCAGTGCAAGCACGCCCTGCTTCTTGAGGTTGGTCTCGTGGATTCTGGCGAAGCTCTTGGCTATCACGGCTTTGACTCCGAGGAAGCGAGGCTCCATAGCGGCGTGCTCGCGGCTGCTGCCCTCGCCGTAGTTCTCCTCGGCCACCACCACGCTGCCAATGCCAAGGTCCCGCAGATGCTTTGCCTTCTCGGCCGGGGTCTTGAACTCAGGGTCCGGGCCGAAGGCAGGGGTCGCTCCTAAAAGCAGGTTGGCGGAGATGTTCTCCAGATGTCCGCGGAAGCGAAGCCAAGGTCCTGCCATGGAAATATGGTCTGTGGTGCACTTGCCCTTGCATTTTATAAGCAGCGCCGCGCCCTTCACATCCTGGCCGTCCCAGGCCTTGAAAGGCTCGAGCTTCTGTATGCGCTCGCTCTCAGGGTCAATCACAGGCTCCGGGGCGTTGTCTGCCGGGGCAAGGTAGCCTGAATCGCAGGCTGCGAAGCCCTTTGCCGGGAGTTCGTCTCCCGCAGGGGCAGGGAAGTCCGCTGTGTTGAAGTGCAGCAGGCCCACGAAGGCCATTGCCACCGCCACCTCAGGGGAAACGATGAAGGCGTGGGTGTTGGGGTTGCCGTCGGCCCTCTTCGCAAAGTTGCGGTTGAAGGAGGTGACTATGCTGTTGCGCGCCTGCGGGTCGTCCGTCTTTCTCTTCCACTGGCCGATGCATGGGCCGCATGCGTTGGTCATCACGAGTGCGCCAGCCTCTTTCAGCGTGCCGATGAGCCCGTCCCTCTCCGCAGTTGCGAAGATGCGGCTGCTGCCCGGGTTGATGATGAGCTGCGCCTTAGGCTTCATGCCCTTGTCTAAGAAACTGCGTGCCACGCTGGCGGCTCTGGCGAGGTCCTGGTAGGAGGAGTTGGTGCAGGAGCCGATCAGGCTGACCTGAACCTCCTCCGGGAAACCAGTCTCCTTCAGGCGTGCCTGCATGCCGCTGATCGGGCAGGCTGCGTCCGGGGTGAAAGGTCCGTTGACGTAAGGCTCCAGCGTGCTGAGGTCTATGTCTATGATGCGGTCGTAGTACTTCTCAGGGGCGGCAGCAACCTCCGGGTCGGCGCAAAGGCACGCCCCGGCCTTCTGTGCAAGCTCTGCCACCTCCTCACGCCCCGTCGCCCTGAGGTAGTCGGCCATCCTGGCGTCGAAAGGGAATACCGAGCAGGTTGCGCCAACCTCGGCCCCCATGTTGCAGATCGTGGCCTTTCCTGTGCAGGAGAGGCTCTTTGTGCCCTCCTCGAAGTATTCTATTATGGCGTTGGTGCCGCCCTTGACCGTTAGGATTCCGGCGAGTTTGAGTATCACGTCCTTGGCCGATGCCCAGCCGCTGAGGCTGCCGCTGAGGCGTACGCCTATTTTCTTTGGCACCTTCAGCTCCCAGTCCATGCCTGTCATCACGTCCACGGCGTCGGCTCCGCCCACGCCTATGGCTATCATGCCCAGACCTCCGGCGTTAGGTGTATGGGAGTCGGTCCCCACCATCATTCCGCCAGGGAAAGCGTAGTTTTCAAGTACCACCTGATGTATGATTCCTGCGCCAGGTTTCCAGAAGCCCATGCCGTAGCGGGCAGCGGCAGCCTGAAGGAAGCCGTAAACCTCTGCGTTGGTCTTCATTGCCTCAGGGAGGTCCTTCTCCACGCCGTCACAGGCGCAGATGAGGTGATCGCAGTGAATTGTAGACGGGACGGCAACTCTGCTGCGTCCCGCGCTCATGAACTGCAGTACGGCCATCTGGGCCGTTGCGTCCTGCATCGCGACTCTGTCCGGGCGGAAGAAAGCGTATTCTCCGGCTTCTGCGCTCATGTGTGCTCCGAGGAGTTTCTCCGCAAGGGTGAGCGGCCTGCCTGCCTTCTCCCTGCAGGCTTCGACCTTGCCGGGGAGGCTGGCGTAGAAAGCCCGAATCATGTCAATATCGTAAACCATTCCAAGAGTTTTTAAATTCACTACTATTTTCCTTTTATGTCTTTAAGGAAATCCTTTGCCATATCGCCGAACAGCACCCATGCACAGGCGATTGCCACTCCCGCGAAGATTATCATGAGAAGCGATTTCGCCTTTGACGGAGAACCTTTCAGCGGTACGGATGCAGGCTGTACCACGAGGCATACCGGTGTCTCCTGCTGCACCTTGGCCTTTGCGAGCTGTAGCTGCTGAGAGGTCTGGTTGTAAAGGGAAAATGCCAGACTGGTCTCGTTCTGGAGCCTCTCCTGCTCTATGCGTACGCTGTGCAGAGACAGTCCTTGATTGGAGTCGACATACTTTGCATACCTCTGCTGTTTCTCATAATAATTCTCCTGAGCCTCTTCAGCGAGTTTTTCGAAATATTTTACATCCACCCGGGCCTTCTCCGTGCGGTAATGAACCACATATTTCTGCAGCCTGCTCACTACCTCCTCGCATACCACCTTTGCCACTTTAGGATCCTGGAAGGTGACGTCCACGGTGGTCAGGAAAGTCTTCTTGTCCACATTGACAATAATGCTTTTGCTGAGGGCCTTTGCAATCCTTGACTGTTCCTTGGTCAGGCAGGAAGGATCTATTGTGGCATAGCCTTCCACTTCTTCCTCTTCATTTTTTGGTGTGAAAAGCTTGATTCCCCAGCCTATCGCCTTCATAGGCAGGCCGGTGACGTACTTCCACCATGGTGACTTCCCATATTCCTTCAGGTAGGTGTAAAGGTCGGTCTCAATGAGCTCCTTCTTTCTTGTGAAGCTGACCGGAATGCTGAACAGCTCAACCAGGAAAGGTGACGATACCACGATTTCCGGATAGAGGTCAGGATACATGGCGTCTGTCTTGATGGCGTTGTTGATGTTTACACCGGCCATGGCGGCCATTGCAGACATGCTGGTGTATGTGTTCCTCTGGGACACCTCAGGGGCGAGCATCGCCTGGGAGGTGTAGGACTTCGGGAGATCGAATACAAGGGTGATGCCCACAACAAGTGCCACGCATCCCCATTTTAAGATGAACTTCCAGTTCTTCAGAAGTTTCACCACATATTCCATTATGTCTATCTCACTCTCTGTCTGCTCGTAGTTGGAGTTGTTCAGATTCTCATTCATGGCGGTGCTTATTTACGAAGGGAGTTTAAAAGGGCGGCTATCATAGTTCCCACAGATGCCGTTGATGTGGCAATCGCGAGGGTCTCGGCCGTGGTCATGCCTTTCTTCTTGGTGTCCCTTGACGGGATTACAATCTCGCATCCAGGCTCTATGTTCCTTGCAGCTTTGCCTCTTGAGATATTGCCGTTCATGTAGATGATGTAGGCTTTGGAGCGTTTTGCGGTGGAACCGTATCCTCCGGCCAGGTCAATATAATACTTCATGCTTGCTCCCGGCTTGTAGAGGACCACATTAGGATACATCACGTCACCGTTGATCTTGACTGTGGAGAGGTATTCAGGGATTATGAGTCTGTCTCCGTCCCTGAGTACGAGGTCGTAGTCTGATCCCGGATTCGCAAGAGCCTTGTCCAGCTCCAGACCCACGGTATATTTCGTGCTCTGCTGGAGTTTGTTGACATCTATCGAGTCTTTCCCTCCACCCTGACGGAGCATTCTC
>JAGHUW010000149.1 GCA_018064625.1 Candidatus Cryptobacteroides equifaecalis
GTTATAAAATATAGGTTTTTGATAATAACTATGCGTATTTTTAATCACATTGCTTATAGTATTAAATATTTATCATCTTATGTAAACGACGTGAAAGCGTATTTCTGTTTATCCCGTACCTTTTTGCCACGCTGGAGATACTCTCTCCAGACTCCAGCGAAGCTATTATCAGCTCCCTGTCCTGCATGATTGCATCCTTATTCTTATAGCTTCCTACCGGTCTGCCGAGCACAACTCCCGAATTTTTCTTGTCGGCAAGCGCCTCCTTTGTCCTTTGGGAAATCAAATTGCGCTCTATTTCCGCTGCAAGCGCGAATGCAAAGGCTATTATCTTTGAATTGATGTTATTGGACAGGTCAAAGTTGTCTTTGATTGTGTGAATCCGGATACCTCTGGATGAGCATTCGTTTAGTATTGCCATTATCATCAGCATATTTCTCCCAAGCCGCGATATCTCCGTGCATACCAGGACATCGTCTTTGTCCATCTTCTGTAACAGGCGCCCAAGCTTCCTCTTCGAGAAGTCGGTCGTCCCCGATATCGACTCTTGTTCCCAATGATCGATCTGACATTTATTCTTCGCCGCCCAGTGACGTATCTCGTATTCCTGGCTTGAGCCGGACTGGGCCTCCGTACTCACCCTTATATATGCATATACCATATTATATAATGTTAGAATAAACCCTCGTTTTTATTTGCATACAACTAAAGGTTAGTATAGTATAACGTTTAATTTAAGTTCAATCCTATGAAAAGAATCAAAGTAATTCTTTCAGCGGTTATGATGATGGTATCAGCCAGCGCATTCGCTCAAATTACTGTAAATGGTACAGTAACCGATACCAAAGGAGAACCGCTTGTAGGTGCAACCGTCTACACAAAAGACGCGCGCACAGGAACAGCCTCCGATCTGGAGGGTAAATGGCAGCTCAAGAATGTGGGCAAGGATGATATCATCGTTGCCAGCCTTGTAGGCTACCATACCGCTGAGCAGCCATGCAATGGCAACAGCGTAGTCAATTTCGTTTTGGAATCCGACAGCGAAATGCTGGAAGAGACCATCGTTGTCGCTTACGGTGTACAGAAGAAGTCTTCATTCGTCGGAGCAGCCACTCAGGTGAGTGGAGAGAAACTCGAGAAGATGCAGTCTACAAACATCAGCAAGGGACTCGAAGGAGCAATCTCAGGTGTGCAGATTTCAAGTTCATCAGGCTCTCCTGGTTCAGGTGCTTCCATCCACGTACGTGGTATCGGCTCCATCTCTGCATCCCAGTCGCCGCTCATCATAGTTGACGGTGTTCCATACGAAGGAAGCCTCAACTCCATCCCTCAGCAGGACATCGAGTCTATCACTGTCCTCAAGGATGCCGCAGCGAACTCCATGTATGGTGCACGCGGATCCAATGGTGTTATCATGATCACAACAAAAAGAGGTTCTGCCGGAAAGGTTCACATCAGCTTCGACGCAAAGGTCGGTGTCAACAGCCGTGCCATTCCTTCATATGAGACCATTCAGGATCCTGCAGCA
Source organism: Candidatus Cryptobacteroides equifaecalis (assembly GCA_018064625.1). Taxonomy (GTDB): domain Bacteria; phylum Bacteroidota; class Bacteroidia; order Bacteroidales; family UBA932; genus Cryptobacteroides; species Cryptobacteroides equifaecalis. Next base: position 1,529 of record JAGHUW010000149.1, read on the forward strand.
TACTACGAGATGTTCTGGGAGTCTGTGAGAAACTCCACCTACTACACAGGTATAATGGATCTTAACCAGGCTGGTCTATATGCGTCAAATGCCATGACTTCAGACTATGGTCTCTATAATATCTACAAAGGTATCAAGAACAATGAGATTATCGATCCTGCTACCGGAAAGATCAATCCAAACGCAAAGGAACTCAAGTGGAACGAGAACTGGGAGGATATCGTATTCCGTCCGGGTACTCGCCAGGAGTACTCACTTTCTGCATCTGGAGGATCAGAGAAGACTCAGGGTTATTTCTCTATTTCATACCTTAACGATGGCGGTTATGTTGCAAATTCAGGCTTCAAGCGCCTTACGGCAAGGGCCAAGGTTGACCATCAGTTTGCAAGCTGGCTGAAGGCCGGAATGAACGTTTCCTATGCAAACACCGACAGACAGACCTATTCAAGTTCAGAGGGGAATAATTACTCCAACCTCTTCTTCACAGTAGCTGCCGTTCCATGCATCTATCCTGTTTATCTGCACGACCAGACAAGCGGTGAGCTTATCAAGGACAAGGACGGCAACCCTGAATATGACTGGGGTACCAACGGACGTCCTTTCGGAGCAAACGGCAACGCATACGGCCAGTTGATGACCTCTCTCTACAACACAACCATTGACAACCTCTCTTCAAGAGGATATGTAACAGTCAATTTCCTCAAGAACCTTTCTCTTACCGCAAATGTTGCCTACGATGTATTCAACACCAAGGATATCAACTACTATACACCTGTAGGTGGTGATGCCTACAATGTAATCGGTCGTGGATATCAGGAGATGGACAGGTACTATGCACTCAATGCCAACCAGATCCTCACCTGGGCGCCATCTATCGGGAAGAATAATTTCAACGTTCTCCTCGGACATGAGACCAAGAAAGATCAGAGCTACATGCTATATGGCCACATGGTCAACTTTGTAGACAAGAAGGTGCCAGATTTCAGCAACGCAACCGAATATCAGGAGCTCACATCTTCAACAGAAGAGTACTTCCTTCAGGGTTTCTTCGCACGCGGCGAATGGAACTATGACGAGCGCTTCTTCGCTTCTGCATCTTTCCGCCGTGATGGTTCTTCACGCTTCGCTCCAAAGAAACGCTGGGGTAACTTCTGGTCAGTGGGTGGAGCCTGGAACATAGCAAATGAGAAGTGGATGTCTGGTGTTTCGGCAATCAACTCTCTCAAGCTCAAGGCCAGCTACGGAACACAGGGTAACGACAACATCGGTCACACCTATGTATATGAGAACCTCTACCGTATCGACCGTGTAGATGGCGAGGCTTCCCTCACCAAGACTTTCAGGGCAGCTCCGGATGTTACATGGGAGAAGTCAAACAACTTCAACGTAGGTTTCGAGACCCGTCTCTTCAACAGAGTCACAATCAATGCCGACTACTTTGTCAAGAAGACCACCGACATGATCTACGGCCGTCCTCTTGCTCCATCACAGGGTCTTCCCGCTTCTCAGCTCGTGAACGATATCGACATGCAGAACAATGGTATCGAGTTCGATATCGATGCACGCATCATCGACAGAAAGAACTTCACATGGAACATCAACCTCAACGGAACACACTACAAGAACACCATCACCAAACTTCCTGTAGACTATCCTGAGTGGGGTAAGCAGGTTGGAAATGCATGGAGAGAAGTAGGTCAGCCTCTTTACAACTACTACCTCAAGGAGTATGCAGGAGTTAATCCGGCAACAGGTCAGCCTCTTTTCAACAAGTACGAGAAAGACGAAAAAACAGGTCTTTCCACTGGCAAACTTCTGGACAAGGTGACAAGTTTCGAGGAGGCCACTTATGTAAAGACCGGGAAGACCCCTATCCCAGATATCTATGGTGGATTCGGCACAGACATCAAGCTCTTCGGATTCGACTTCGCTGCATCATTCGCATATCAGCTCGGCGGCTATACTCTTGATTCTGTTTACCAGTCAATGATGTCTGCAGGTGACACACAGAAAAACTGGCACAAGGACATCTATAACAGATGGACTCCAGAGAATACAAACACCGACATTCCTAGAGTTCAGAATGGCGCTCAGCAGGCCAACCAAACCTCCACAAGATTCCTTATCTCCTCTTCTTACATCAGCCTCAGGTATGTAACCCTCGGTTACACTCTTCCAAAGAGCTGGACAGACAGACTCAAGATTCAGGGTATCCGCATCTACTGCCAGGGCGAGAACCTCTGGTACCTATCAGCACGCAAGGGTATGGATGTACGCAAGTCATTCAGCGGAGCAACAGGAAACACCTACTCTGCTCTCAGAACCATCTCAGGTGGTGTAAGTGTTAACTTTTAATTGAAGGGGAATACATTATGAAAAAATATTTGATACTTATAGCTGCTGCCATCATAGGATTGTCAGCTTGCGATATAATTCAGGAAGATAGATTCAACGTCCAGAACAGTTCCGTTCTTCCAGGCAGCTCTGCCGCAGAGATGGTAGAGAATGATCCTTCATTCCTCCTCTCTTATGTCAACGGTATGTACTCATACATGGTACAGTACAATACCCAGGCATCTTCAAGCACCACCCATGACGACTACGGTTTCTTAAGTGTTTGTCATAACCTCGAGCTCGGAGGACAGACTCTCGCCATAGGCGGAACCCTCAACTGGGGACGATACGATATCCCTCACGGATATGGTTCGCAGAATTATGCTCACACCTTCCACTATTGGAATTTCTTCTACACCCTCATAGCAAAGGCAAACGAGATCATAGATTTCTTCGGAGAGGCCGATCCAAGCAATGCATCCCTCAGGGGATATCTCGGACAGGCATACGCAATCAGAGCTATGTGCTACACATACCTGGTGCAGATTTATCAGGACCCTGTTTCCGGAACAACTCCAGATATGGTTCTCGAGACAAAACGTCCTGCTTGCCCTATAATCTATGCAACCCGTGACGGCAAGACTACCGACGAGGCCGGTGCAAAGGGAGGAAGAAATACGGTTGCCGACATCATGGAAGAGATCGAGAGGAACATAGCTCTTGCCGAGCCGCTTCTCAAAGACTACACCCGCAGTTCAAAGAATGAGATCAACTACTCTGTTCTCAAGGGTATAGAGGCAAGATACTATCTCTTTGCTCAGAAATGGTCAGATGCTGCCGATGCTGCAGCGGAAGCCCAGAACGGATTCACCGTCATCCCTCTTGCCAAGGTTGCAACCAATGGCTTCATGGAGGTTGAAGACGCCGAGGTACTTTGGGGTTTCAACCACTCTACCGAGACCATGACCTCATATGCATCCTTCTTCTCTCATGTAGGAAATGACTCATCAGGATACGGCGGCGTTGGTCAGAGTGTTCACTGTATAGACAAGGCCCTCTATGATCAGATTCCTGATACAGATGCCAGAAAGAAGCAGTTCAACGGCCCAGCCGGAGACCCATCAGCAGCAACGACCGGTGCAAAGCTTGCTTATGCAAACCGCAAGTTCGGCCACATGGCAAACTGGCTTCAGGACTATCTCTACATGCGCGTTGAGGAGATGATTCTCATCGAGGCCGAGGCTGAAGCACGCCAGAACAACAATGGCGTTGCAGCTTCCGTTCTCGTAAAGCTCATGGCTCAGAGAGACCCGTCATGGGGCGCTTCGACTGTTACTATCGACGATATTCTCCTCCAGAGAAAGATAGAGCTTTGGTGCGAGGGCTTCGAGTACTTCGACATCAGAAGAAACGGACTCGGAATTGACCGTAAGTACGCAGGCAGCAACCACATCGCAGCAAACCAGTTCACTTTCCCTGCTCACGACCTTTCATGGAACTTCCAGATTCCTCTCCGAGAGATTCAGAACAACAACAATATCTCTGAGGACGAGCAGAACGATTACGTAGATCCAAGTGAATAATAAAGCACTTATATCATGAAGAAACTCACAAAATTCATATTTGCATCTTTCCTCGCACTTGCTGCCGTTGCATGTAACAAGGCAGCATTGGAGAAGGATCAGGTTGAGGCAGGTTTTGCATCCAAAGGAACAGCTGCCACAATCACCATGGCGGAAAACATTATTACCGATGGTGTTACTGCCACAGTTACCGTGACAGTAAGCGGACTTCAGGGCCCTGCACTCGACAGTCTTTCATTAGGAGTTCTCACATCTCTTACAGAAGATTTCAAGGACAGCAAATTTACAGCAATCGATGCAGAGACTGATGGAACATATACAGTTTCCGTCCCTGTAACCCCGCTTACCAAAACCTTCTTCAGGGCTGCAGTAAGCAGTATTCACTGCTCCGATTTCTCTGCAATCAAGTCAGTAAACATTCCAGACATCCCATTCCATCTCAAAGTTGCCGGCAGATACAAGGGAACTGTTGAGAGTGAGGCTTACGGAGATTCATACCAGAATATTCTCACCATCATTATAGATGACGAGGACCCATTCGTATGCTACATCGGCGGTTTTGACCCATATTATCAGAGTAAAGGATATGATATCAACAAAGGACTCAACTACGTGGAAGCTTATATTGATGACGAGACTGAGACCATTTCAACAGCAGTGAAATCAGATCTCAATCTTTACGGATACTCCATCATGGGAGTAAACGCATCATCTGTTGAAGCAGCCAGCGGTTATGCTCCAGTGACTTTCAAACTTACCAAGAATGGTCTGTACAGAAAGGAAGCATTCATAACTTTGACAGACACTGGAAATACAGACGATATGTACCTGGGTGATGTAAACTACACAAAGCAATAGTCTGGTAAAAGAATTCATATTAATGAGGGAGGGTCCAAAACTCGGTTCCTCCCTCTATTCAATTAGATAATCATGAGGTCACGCACTATCTTTTTTTTCATTATCCTATTCTCGGTCATTTGCACTGTTTCCTGCCAGAAACCGGCCGAGGTAAAAGTCAATCCATCATCCTTGGAAATTCCCAATGATGGAACAACTGCATCATTCACAATCTCGGCAAACAGGGATTGGACAATTCAATCCACAGGCGACCTCAAATTAAGCATAAACCCAACGTCCGGTTCTTCAGGGGAGAACATAAATGTCACAGTAAAGTCTTCCAGCCCAAACACAACATCATCGGCAAAGACATCGACCATCACCATTACTGCAGGTGATGCGCTTGCTTCCGTAACCTGCACGCAGCAGGCCGTATCCATGAAGACAGTGCCTGAAGAAACTCTGGAAATCGGGAACCAGCAGGGAAACAAGGCAATAATACAGATCAGTTGCAATGTGGACTGGACTGCATCTGTGAGTGCCCTACCAGAATGGATATCAAGTATCAGCCCGGTCTCGGGAAAAGGTAACGGATCCATAGAGGTTGTCGCAAACAAGAACTACAACAGGGTGGATAATAACAAGCATGTTCTGAGAATACAATACGCCTCCAAAAACAAGAGTATTGTCATCCATCAGGCGCCTGCGAAAAACAACCCTCCAACAGCCCCTGTGATTCTCTCTCCTGCCAACGGCGAAAGCAACTGTTCCATAGCTCCAAAGATTAGCTGGAAAGAATCTGAGGATGAGGATCCCGGTGAATCCATTGCATACACCGCATATTACTCCACAGACAACAAGGAATGGACTGCCTGCAGGACAGTATATGATACAGACAACGTCATACCTTCAGAATCACTTGCAACAAACACCACTTATTACTGCTATGTAGAGGCTAATGACGGATACGAAGGGGGAAAAATCTCTTCTCAGACCATCTCTTTCACAACCGGTTCCAAAGATGTTTACAGTGATGGAGAATATATTCTCTATCAGGAATCCAACAAATCGAATCCATTCTATCTGTTCGTTACAGGAGACGGTTATCTGGCTGAGGATAATACTATTGGAGGGCCTTTCGATCAGAACTCCACTCAGGCGATCGAAGCGCTTCTGGACATAGAGCCATACAAGACATATAAGGAGTATTTCACCATATATAAAATTGCAGCCTATTCAGAAGAAAGGGGAATAAGCATAGAATCCAAAGGCATTACGAAGAAAACCGTCTTCTCTTCCACATGGGAAGGAGGCAACTCTACCGGAGTCAGCGGAGATGACAATAAAGCTTTCCAATACGCCATGAACATTCCGGAGATTACTGAAGATGTATTGAAACACTCCGCCATAGCAATCGTCATCAATGCGAATGTATATGCCGGGACGTGCGTATCCTATTCGGACGGAAGAAGCGTGGCATATATTCCGTTACAGAACAATAGCCAGGAATTCGAAAACACATTCAGACACGAATATGGCGGCCACGGAATAGGCAGGCTTGCAGACGAGTATCAGTACTATTACAAGGCAAAACAGCCCGATGAATACAACCAGCGTCTCAAAGTTCTACAGCAGTGGCATAAACTGGGATACTACAGCAATATATCAGAATATGGAGAGATTGAAAAGTCTCCATGGAAAGATTTGTATGGTGTTCCGGGATACTCCTATGTAGGAATGTATGAAGGTGCTTTCCTTTTCTTTGACGGTTTCTACAGAAGTGAGGACATCAGCTGTATGTGGGATAACAGGAAATATTTCAATGCAATCTCAAGATGGGCTATCGCAGACAGATTGATGAAGAATGCAGGAGAAGAGAGCAATATTGCAACATTCATAGAAAAGGACAAGTATGTCCCCGCTTCAGTCGCCACAAAGAGTCCGGAGAATGGCAGTAAGCCTATGTTCAACGATCACAGACTTATCATAGTCAAATAGGCATGATTCCTGTCTGCTCTCTATCCTGGAGCTTATTCGCGCGCACATAAATGCACGCGGATGGGGGCCTGATGGGCAATTCACCGCAGCAGGGCAAAAATCCCATGCTCAACGATCACAGGCTTATCATAATCAAATTACGTACAGCAGAAATCAGTTATTCGCAGAAGCACCGCCGAGCAGATCAAGTATCTCGGCGGTGATCTTCTGCTGACGGCCCTTGTTGTACTCCAAGGTGAGCGAGCCCATGAGATCCTGGGCATTGTCCGTAGCCGTCTGCATGGCCAGGGTTCTGGCTGCATGTTCCGCCGCGGCCGAATCAAGGATAGCCGCATGGAACTTGAGCATCAGCACCTGCGGAAGCAGGATGGAGGCAACCTCGTCCCGGCCCGGCTCCACTATGAAATCGAAGTCATCGGCACTCGCAGCGACGTCGGCCGGAGTGAAAGGCAGCAGGGTCTCAACTACCGGAACCTGCTTTGCAGCATTCACGAAGTGGCTGTATATCAGCACTATCCTGGAAAGTTCTCCGGCAGCGTAACGCGCCACCAGCTGCTGGGCCAGCGCACAGGACTTGTCGTAGGAAGGGTGCGCAATGAGCTCCATGTAGTCTTCCGGACTCGGGTAGCCCTCCCGGCGCAGGGTCTCCGACATCTTGCGGCCAACCGCATATGCCTCCGCGGAACCGCAGTCCCTCAGGAAGGAAAGCGTCTTCTTTATGACGGCGGTGTTGAAGCCTCCGCAGAGGGAGGAATTCGAGCTGACGGCAACGACGGCCACCTTCGCTCCTTCCCGCAGCGGCGCCGCAACGAATTCAGCCTTGCTGCCAAGGGAGCCGAGGATGTCGTTCAGGGCCGACTCGTAAGGTCTCATCGTCTCAATGGTCTTCTGAGCCTTCCTCAACTTGGAGGACGCCACGAGTTTCATCGCCGAAGTGATCTTCAGCGTCGACTTCACGGACGAAATCCTGTCCTTTATCTCCCTGAGTGATGCCATCTCCTATAATTAGCTGTTCATGTGTGAGCAGATCTGCTTCGCTTCCTTCTCGATGGCGGAAACCGCATTCTCCGTAAGCTTTCCGGCTGCGAGTTCATCCAGCACATCCTGATGCACGGTACGCATCCTGTCCAGGAACACGCGCTGGAACTCCCTCACCTGATCTATCTGTATGTCCGCCATGAGGGCATGAGTGCCGCAATACAGGATTGCGACCTGCTCGCCCACCGGCATAGGGCTGTACTGAGGCTGTATGAGCAGCTGATTGTTCTTGCGGCCCTTGTCGAGAGTCATGGCTGTGACCTTGTCCATGTCCGATGAGAACTTGGAGAAGGCCTCGAGCTCGCCGAACTGAGCCTGATCAATCTTCAGGGTTCCCGCAACCTTCTTCATGGACTTCACCTGGGCCGATCCTCCCACACGGGAAACGGAGATACCCACGTTGATCGCAGGGCGGAAGCCAGCGTTGAAGAGCGATGACTCAAGATAGATCTGACCGTCCGTGATGGAGATTACGTTGGTAGGGATATATGCCGAAACGTCACCTGACTGGGTCTCTATTATAGGTAGTGCGGTAAGCGAGCCACCTCCCTTCACCTTGCCCTTCAGACGCTCCGGCAGGTCGTTCATCTGCTCTGCCACCTCCTGCTGGGAGATGATCTTGGCAGCGCGCTCCAGAAGCCTGGAGTGCAGGTAGAACACATCGCCCGGATAAGCCTCGCGTCCGGAAGGACGGCGGAGGATCAATGACACCTCACGGTATGCAACGGCCTGCTTGGAGAGGTCATCATAGACCACAAGGGCATGGCGACCGGTGTCGCGGAAATACTCGCCTATGGCAGCACCTGCAAAAGGTGCATAATACTGGAGGGCGGCAGGGTCGGCCGCAGTTGCAGCAACCACTATGGTATAATCCATGGCACCCTTGGTCCTGAGCGTATCCACGATGGAGGCCACGGTGGAACCCTTCTGGCCCACTGCCACATAGATGCAATAGACCGGTTCACCCTTCAGGTAATTCTCTCTTTGGTTGATGATGGTATCGATGGCTATGGCCGTCTTTCCCGTCTGACGGTCACCGATGATGAGCTCACGCTGGCCTCGGCCTATAGGAATCATGGCGTCAATGGCCTTGAGTCCGGTTTGAAGAGGCTGGGTCACAGGCTCGCGGAAGATGACGCCCGGAGCCTTGCGCTCCAGAGGCATGGTCAAAAGCTCGCCTGAAATCTCACCCTGACCGTCCAGAGGGGTTCCCACAGGGTCTATGACACGTCCCACGAGGCCCTCGCCTACCGGCACGCCGGCAATACGTCCGAGCCTGCGGACCTTCATACCCTCCTTCACCTGATCGGTAGGGCCGAGGAGCACGGCTCCCACATTGTCCTCCTCCAGGTTCATGGCAACCGCCTTGACACCGCTGGCAAACTCCAGAAGCTCGCCTGCCTCCGCATTGGAAAGTCCGTAGATACGGGCCACACCGTCGCTTACCTGGAGCACGTGGCCCACCTCCTCGAACTGCAGGGAGGTGTCTATACCTTTCAGTTGCTGGGCAAGGATCTCGGAAATCTCGCTCGCCTTGATCGTATTGTTAACCATATCTATACCAATCTTGTATTCTTTTCAACAAAACGGGTGCGCAGTATCTCTATCTGCCTGCGCACGCTCGCATCCAACAATCTGTCATCGAACTCCAGGATGAATCCGCCCACTATGGCCGGGTCTACCCTGGTCTCGACAACTATCCTGCAAGTCCTGTGCTTGGATATCAGCCTGGATATCCTTTCCTCAAGCTCCGGCGACGGCACTGCCGTAACCAGCCTGGCGCGGACTATGTTCGCCGAGGCATAATACATGTCCGTGTAACAGTGGAAAATGGACTTGAGATAATCCAGGCGGTTGTTCTTTTTCAGCAGAGCTATGAGTTTCTCAAGGTCCGGTTCAAGCTGCTGCGGCACATGGTCGGAATCTTCCATCAGCCTGCCTATCTGAGCGCACACCTGTTCACCGCGGCCACTCTCCTGAGTAAGCATCAGGAGTGCCTTTGCGTATCTTGAGGAAATAAGCCCTGTGTTCATAGCCTAATTCTTTTCCAGCCTGTCGGCCTCGTCCAGATAGCGGGAGATGAGAGCCTGCTGCTCGTCCCTGTCTTCCAGCCGCTTGCGTATCACCTTCTCTGCAACCTCAACAGTAAGCAGGGTAACCTCGCTGCGTATCTCCCTTATCGCTATATCCTTCTCCTCCGCAATGCGGGCCTTGGCCTGCTCTATGATATGAGCCGCACTTGCCTCCGCCTCCTCCCTGGCCTTGCGGATCATGGCCTCACGCGCATCGGACGCCTCCTTCAATATGCGGGACTGTTCCAGCTCCGCCTGACGGATGAGTTCCTTATGCTGCTCCGCGAGGGTGGCAAGCTTCTCCTCCGCCTCCTTTGCCTTGGCAATGCTGGCGTTGATGCGCTCGCTGCGCTCGTTCACCATCCCCGTGATTGCAGGGAAGCCGAACTTGAGCAGGATGAAGAACACGATCAGGAAGATCAGCGTCATCCAGAAAAGAAGACCGAAATCCGGAGTGATCAGAGACATAGACTACTGGGTAATACCGATGAGGCAGACGAGAATGGCGAAAAGACAGGCACCTTCCACAAGGGCGCCGATGATGATGGCGGTCATACGATAGTGGCCTGCCTGCTCAGGCTGGCGTGCACCTGCCTCAAGAGCCGACTTACCGATGTTACCGATACCGAATGCCGCTGCAATGGCCGCAACGGCTGCACCCAATGCGATACCTGCTTTTCCGAGGGCTGCACCTGCAGCTGCCTGAAGAATCATTGAAAGAATCATAATATTTTAATTTTAAAGTTTATTCGTGTTCCGCTTCCTGACGGCTCAAGCCGATGAATACCGCAGAGAGCATTGTAAATACGTATGCCTGGAGGAATGCGACCAGGAGTTCCAGCACATCCATGAACACCCCGAACACCACCGCTATGGCACTCAGTCCGGCATTCATGGCCGCGCCGAGCTCCACAGTGAGGAATACCACGGCCACAACACCGAGTATCATCACGTGTCCTGCAAGTATGTTCGCAAAGAGCCTTATCATGAGTGAGAAAGGCTTGGTGAACATTCCTATTATCTCTATGAGAGGCATCAGAGGGAAGGCCTTGAGGAACACTGGCACATCCGGCCAGAGTATCTCCTTCCAGTAATGCTTGTTTCCGAACAGGTTGACAGCCAGGAAAGTAGCCATAGCCAGGACAAAGGTCACGGCTATGTTGCCGGTGACGTTCGCACCTCCGGGGAAGAAAGGTATTATTCCCAGAAGGTTGTTGAAGAAGATGAAGAAGAAGGCTGTGAGCAGGTAAGGGCTGTATCTCTTGTAGTCCTTGCCCACGCAATCCTTTATTATATCATCCTCGACCATGGTTATGAGCATCTCCATCAGGCCCACAAAGCCCTTTGGAGCCTCTTCCTTTGCATCATGCCTCTTATACCAGCGTGCCGTGAGAAGGATGAGGACCACCAGCAGGACGCTGCTCATCATCAGGGACAGGACGTTCTTGGTTATGGATATGTCCAGAGGACGGACCCATTCCCCGTTCACCTTCTCTATTATCTTGCCCGAATGGGGTTCATCCCCATGAGCTATGTGAAGGCCCATGTAGGACTCGCCGTGAGCGAGTCTCTCCGAGCTGAAGCAATGCCAACCAGTAGCCTTCGACTTCACTATCACAGGCAGATGTATGGATACATGATGGCCGTTTATTGTGGTTATGTGCCACTCATAGCTGTCTCCGACATGTCCGAAGAGGTATTCCTGCATATCCAGCTTCTCCGCACCCGCGGTGAACGGGAGCAGGGCAAAGAATATTATGAGCAGCCACCTTTTCATCTATACTTCCACACAGATGTCCATATTGTTGTCTTTGAGACGCACCACGCCGCCCTTGACCGCAAGCCTTTCGAGTTCCGTGGAAGCCTCGGTCCCCCATTTTATCTCCCCTGCCGTGAGGGTGGAGATTATCGGGGCATGATTGCGCAGAACCTCGAACTCCCCAAGCGTTCCCGGGAGGAATACACGGTCCGCAGTGAATTCGCGGGACCATTCAGGAGTGAGGACCTTTACCTTTATCATATCTACTTGGCGGCGGCGAGGATGGCCTCACCCTTCTTGATTGCGTCTTCTATCGTTCCCACATTGAGGAAAGCCTGTTCAGGGAGGTAGTCGCACTCCCCGTCCATGATCATGTTGAAACCCTTGATGGTGTCTTCTATGTCCACCATCACGCCGGGAACGCCGGTAAACTGTTCGGCAACGGCGAACGGCTGGGACAGGAAGCGCTGCACGCGGCGCGCGCGGTTCACCGTCAGCTTGTCTTCGTCTGACAGCTCATCCATACCCAGGATGGCTATGATGTCCTGGAGTTCCTTGTTCCTCTGGAGTATCTGCTTGACCCTCTGCGCCGTCTGGTAGTGAGCCTCGCCCACGATGTTGGGGTCGAGGATGCGGGAGGTGGACTCGAGCGGGTCCACTGCCGGGTAAATTCCGAGCTCAGTAATCTTTCTGCTGAGCACCGTGGTTGCGTCGAGGTGGGAGAAGGTCGTTGCCGGGGCAGGGTCCGTGAGGTCGTCGGCCGGCACATATACTGCCTGGACCGAGGTGATGGATCCGTTCTTGGTAGAGGTGATGCGCTCCTGCATCTGACCCATTTCCGTTGCCAGGGTAGGCTGGTAACCCACTGCCGACGGCATTCGGCCTAAAAGGGCAGAAACCTCGGATCCGGCCTGGGTGAAGCGGAAGATGTTGTCTATGAAGAAGAGGATATCCTTGGGGCCGTCAGCGCTGCCGCTGTCGCGGAAGGACTCGGCGAGGGTGAGGCCGGAAAGGGCTACGGAGCTGCGGGCTCCTGGCGGCTCGTTCATCTGACCGAACACCATTGCCACCTGAGACTTCTCGAGTTCCTTCATATCCACCTTGGAAAGGTCCCAGCGGCCTTCTTCCATGGCCTTGCCGAATTCCTCCCCGTATTTGATGACTCCGGACTCTATCATCTCGCGCAGCAGGTCGTTGCCCTCGCGGGTACGCTCGCCCACTCCGGCGAAGACGGAGAATCCGTTATGTTTCTTTGCGATGTTGTTGATCAGTTCCTTGATGAGCACCGTCTTTCCCACTCCGGCGCCTCCGAAAAGGCCGATCTTTCCTCCCTTGAGGTAAGGCTCCAGCAGATCTATGACCTTGATTCCGGTGTAGAGCACTTCCTGGGATGTGGTGAGGTCCTCGAACTTTGGCGGTTCGCGGTGTATAGGGAGTGAACTTTCATGCGAGAGTGACGGAAGGCTGTCTATACTGTCCCCTGTCACGTTCATCACACGTCCCCTGATCTGCGAGCCCACGGGCATTGAGATAGGGGCTCCGGTGCACTTGACCTCAAGGCCTCTCTTGAGACCGTCCGTGGAATCCATCGCCACGCATCTTACAGTATCTTCACCTATATGCTGGTAAACTTCGATGATGAGTTTCCCGTTTCCGGGCCTGTCTATGGTAAGGGCGTCATGGATGGAAGGGAGCTGCACTTCCTCAGCCTTTCCGGCTGCCACATCGAAGTGCACGTCCACCACCGGACCGATTATTTGGGAGATGTGTCCTGTTATTGAGGTCATAATAATTTTGATTGAATCGCTAATTTACAAAAATTTTGATTCAACAAAAAATTGAAAATGCTTACTTTCGCGTTCTGAAACAAAAAGAATGAAAAGCGTTGCGATAACATGTGCGATGGACAAGGAACTGACCCTTGTCCGGGATCTCGCCCTGAAACAGGCAGACAAAAGGATATTCTGCAGGAAATCCGGCATAGGCAAGGTGAATGCGGCTCTGACGGCCGACTCCCTCATAAGGGAGCACCGGCCGGACATCGTGCTCTCCATAGGCTGCGCCGGAACCTTCCAGCCGGGGCTGAAGGAATGCGATGCGGTGGTGGCCGAAAGGGTTGCCTACCACGACGTATGGTGCGGGGAAGGCAATGTGCCAGGTCAGGTGGACGGATTCCCTCTGTTCTTCGAATGCGAAAAGTCCCTGGTGGACGCCGCCTGCGCAGCACTGCCGGAGGCGCACAGGGGACTGCTGATCAGCGGGGACCAGTTCTTCATCAGCGAGGAGGAAGACCTCAGGCAGAAGGGGATGTACCCCGACGCACTCGCCGTGGACATGGAGGGGGCCGCAGTGGCACAGGTCTGCCATCTGCACGGAATCCCCTTCCTCGCCGTCAAGATCATAAGCGACACCCATCTGGACGGAAAGCAGGCCCAGCATTACGAAGGATTCTGGCAGGACATGGCCGGGAAGTCGTTCGCCGCGGTGGAAAAGGTTCTCGAAGCTCTGTAGAATGGAAATGAATCTCACACAGGGGCGCCCGGCGGCGGTCCTGGTCAAATACTCCATCCCCATCATCATTGGGAACGTGTTCCAGCAGATGTACAATCTGGTGGACACCATCATTGTGGGAAGGTTCGTGAGCTACCAGGCTCTGGCCGGGGTGGGCATCACCAACGGAATATGCTTCTTCATCCTGGGACTGCTGCTCGGCATCACCAGCGGACTGGGCATCAGGACGGCGCAGTACTACGGCGCCGGGGACAAGGCCGGGGTGAGGGCGTCGTTCCGGGTCAGTCTGCTCATCTGCGCGGCCATGGCGGTGCTGCTCACCGTCGGCCCGCTTCTTCTGACCGACCCTCTTCTGAGGATGATGCATACCCAGGCTGGGATTTACCCCTACGCCAGGGGCTATCTCAGGGTTATGTTCCTGGGAATCAGCGCGCAGATTGGCTATAACATGATAGCATGCACGCTGCGCGCGCTGGGAGACAGCCGCACGCCGCTGTATTTCCTCATTTTCTCTTCGGTGCTGAACATAGGCCTGGACCTGCTGTTCATCAGGGATTTCGGCTGGGGCGTGGAAGGTGCGGCATGGGCAACGGTATGCGCCCAGGGCGTGTCTGCTCTGCTATGCACGGGCTACGCGCTGTGGCGTTACCCCTTCCTCAGGGGCAAGTGCCCGGAAATCAGCTGGAAGATGGCTGCCGAGCACCTTGAAATAGGCGTGCCGATGGCGCTGCAGTTCGCCATCACGGGAATCGGCCTGATCATGCTTCAGGCGGCAATCAACGCCTTCCCGGCAAGCTACATCGCAGGATTCACCGCTGCGAACAAGATTCAGAACATAGGTCAGCTCGTAGCCGTATCCTTCGGCGTTGCCATAGCCAATTACTGCGGGCAGAACCTGGGGGCAGGAGAGATAGGGAGAGTGCGCCAGGGCGTGAGGGCGACGTTCTGGATATCGATGAGCCTGTGCGTGGTGATATGCGTGCTGATGGTCGCGCTGGCAGAGCCGCTGACGAGGCTCTTCATAGACGGTGAGGCTCTGGCCTCGGGAGACGCCCCGGACATGATCATGGCATCCCGCTGGTACCTGGTTGCAAGCGCTCTGTTCTTCCCGGTGCTGTATGTGCTTATCCTGTACAGAAATGCCCTGCAGGGACTCGGGCAGACGTTCTGGCCCCTGGTTGGCGGCGTGGTGGAGCTGATAGCCCGCGCCGGCGCCTCCCTGACCCTCCCCAGGATCTTCGGCTACAACGGCATAGTCATCATAGACATGCTCGCCTGGATAGGGGCAGCCATCGTGGTCACCATCGCCTACATCTGCTGGTGCCGGAAGACCCCGTCCGGGGCCCGGGCTTGATGTTTGAAGGTATTGCGGTGCAGGGAAAACCTTTTTGCACCTGGGGCTGGTTTTTCAGGGGTGTTGCGGTGCAGGGAGGGCCTGTCTGCACCTGGGGCTGGTTTTTCAGGGGTGTTGCGGTGCAGGGAGGGCCTATTTGCACCTGAGGAGTAAGGTTACTGACCAAGAATTCTGTCAACATCTGCCCTTTCGAGTTTCAACAACCTGCGGATTTGCTGAGATGACGCCCTGTATTCCAGGTGGAGCCTGCGCGCAATTTCAACTTTCGCAGACGGAGGCAAGAGGGTCGGTGGCGTGTCTGGGAAGTTGCGCTTTGTCATCAGCCTCACCACGGAATACATTTCCTCATCCGTAACCACGATCTTATCCCCGAAACGGCGCGCTTCTTCACTGAAGACTTCATAATCCTTGCTGATCATGCTGAAATAGTGATGTGCATTTCTGAACACGCTCTCACCTTTCTTGTAATCAACATAACTTGAAGGGAGTATCATTCCGTCTTTGTAAACATAATTGTCCGGGAAAATGAAAGACGAACGGCAGCTAAGTTCCCTCTTTAGACGGTATGGAAGGTTTTTTGCAAGTTCCCCTGTGACATTCTGTGCAAAATAGTTGAAATATAGGGATCCTCCTCCCCATCTGTATGAGAAAGGAGTCTCTGAAGGATTCACCAGAAAACCGTTTCTATTACCATAGATTATTTCCCTCCGGAGCATCTGAAGAGAATCTATGGATATGGGATCCTTGCAGTCAAAGGAATTCAGATTATAATACAAGCCTTTTCTCTTCAGATATTTGGTCTGTCTATATCTATATGACTCGAAAAATGAAGGGATACATGATTCCTGACATGCCGCGACCATATGAATATGATTTGACATGACCTGATCGGTGATTACGTCGATCCCGGATTCAACTGCACTGATAGCGATATTTGAGACAGAAAACTTATAATCCTCCTCTGTGACATTGATACTGTAAGTGAACTCGCCTGGAGTAAAAATATGCCACAACGGCCCGGATTGTTTCAGAATTTGAGAGAATGCTTCCGCGCATTTTGCCTCTCTGTCAATGAAGTTACTCATAGTTTATAATTTATCTGAACGCAATTTGCCCATAATTTTCCACATTCGCAAATCATTGGGACTATTTCGTCCCGAAGAACGTCTCTTCGATGGGTCGGAGGTGCAGGAAGGGCCTATCTGCACCTGAGGCGGAGTTTTCAAGGGTGTTGCGGTGCAGGGAAGGCCTATTTG
>JAGHUW010000060.1 GCA_018064625.1 Candidatus Cryptobacteroides equifaecalis
CTCTTAGCGCAGGTGCCTCTGGTACAGAGCATCAGGGAGTCGGGCGATGCAGGCGAACCTGCGGCCCTTTCCAGCAGGCCGGACGGACTCGCCTTCGTTGAACTGGCAGGAAAGATTGCAAAGAAACTCGGCTGACGATGGAGGTAAGAGCAAAGAAAGCCCTGGGACAGCACTTCCTCACGGACCAGAGCATAGCAAGATCCATAGTGGACGCCCTCACCCCAGGCGGGGTGAGAGACGTTTTAGAAATAGGTCCGGGCATGGGAGTCCTGACCCAATACCTCATTCAGAGAGAGGACATAGACCTGAGGATGGTGGAGCTCGACGGAGAGTCCGTGGAGTATCTCCTGACACATTTCCAAGGCATGCAGGGAAGGCTATACGAGGCTGATTACCTGAGACTTGACATGCACGCCATATTCAAGGGAGACTACCGCGTGATAGGCAATTTCCCATATAATATCTCCTCCCAGATCTTCTTCAAGATACTTGAGGACAAGGATCTGGTACCCGAGGTTGTGTGCATGATACAGAAAGAGGTGGCGGACCGCATTGCGGAGAAGCCCGGCAGCAAGACCTACGGCATACTTTCCGTGCTGCTGCAGGCATGGTACGACATAGACTACGTGCTCTCGGTGGGCCCGGGAGCCTTCGCTCCCCCACCCAAGGTGAAGTCTGCCGTGATACGCCTGCGCAGGAATTCCAGAACGGAGTTGGGCTGCGACGAGAAGATGTTCAAGACTGTGGTGAAAACCGCCTTCAACCAGCGCCGCAAGACCCTCAGAAACGCACTGAAGCCGCTGCTCAAAGAAGGCTTTGACAGCAGCGACCCCGTATTCGATCTGCGTGCAGAACGTCTTGGTGTAGAGGACTTCGTGGCCCTCACCAATCTTATTTCACAAGCTTAGCAGGACCCGTGAGATAGACCTCACGAGCCGGTTCGGCCGGGAGGAAATCTACAGACAAGTCATCTATGCGGGCGTGGAGTTCATAGAACACACGCCCGTTTTCCGTACGTGCGGGAGCCTTGCCACAGTGGTAGGCTGTTATTGCGCAGGCGGTAAGGCCCGTGCCGCAGGCAAGGGTCTCAGCCTCCACGCCCTTCTCGAAGGTACGCACCTTCAGGGAACCGTCTTCCAGGACCTGGACAAAGTTCACATTGGCCCCTTCCGGAGCGAATTCCGCATTCCAGCGCAGTTCGGCACCGGTCTTGGCTATATCCACAGCCTCTACGTCATCCACAAAGCTGACGAAGTGCCTGGTTCCGGTATTCAAGAACCAGCCGCCAAGGACAGGTCTGAGGCCGAAGGCATCTATCATCTTGATGCGGACTATGCCGTCTGCCCCGCTGCCGGAGAGAATCTCGCCGGTGTGAACGCCGTCGGCGGCCTCGAAGACGTAGGTCTTTCCGTCGGCCGGAACTATCCCGAGGTAAGCGGCGAAGGCCACGATGCAGCGGCCTCCGTTGCCGCACATCATGCCGCCGCTGCCGTCTGAGTTGTAGTATTCCATGCGGAAGTCGCAGTCTGCGGAATCCGTGAGTATCATGAGCCCGTCCGTGCCGTTCTCTTTGCACAGGGCCGATATGCTTTCATTGGTGCGGAGCCCCTCCAAGGCGTCCGTACGCCCGTCAAAGACCACGAAGTCGTTTCCGGCTCCAGAGTATTTATAGTATTTCGTCATTTTCCAAATGAGGGCCTATCTCGCCCCGAGTATCTGAAGTATCTT
>JAGHUW010000027.1 GCA_018064625.1 Candidatus Cryptobacteroides equifaecalis
GTGGAGATAATAGAGGATTTCAAGAACGGGCTTTTCGATGTCCTGGTGGGAGTGAACCTGCTCCGCGAAGGCCTCGACATCCCTTCCGTCTCACTTGTGGCAATACTTGACGCAGACAAGGAAGGCTTCCTCAGAACCACCAGGGCCCTGACCCAGACTGCGGGACGCGCAGCCCGCAACGTCAACGGGCTCGTAATCATGTATGCGGACTCCATAACCAAATCCATGGAGGAAACCATACGCGAGACCAACCGCCGCAGGACCAAGCAGATGGAGTACAACAAGCTCAATCACATCACTCCCAAACAGGTGGAGACCAAGCAGAACATACTCGCGGGCGAACTTGTTTCCGGAAAGGAGAAACCTCTCTCAAGAGGTCTTGCGAACGGCACCACGGGACGCGTCAGCGCCGCGAACTCCTACGACGACCCTGTATATATACCAAACCCTTCCGACCTTGGAAAAGGAATGGTGTCCGTGGGCTTTGGCCATGACTCGCGCAGAAAGGCGGGAGACGCCATGGTGGACGGCTTCGTGAAGGCAGACCTTGCAGCCGTGCTCCAGGACCCTGTAATCAGGTCCATGTCCCGCGATCAGATAGAGAAGATGATAGAAGAGGACCGCAAGCGCATGAAGAAATCCGCCGCAGAACTCGATTTCACGCAGGCAGCCCACTACAGAGACGAGATGTGGGCCCTGCAGGAATATCTGAAAGTCTGGAAAGACTAAGCCTGGACAAGGCTGTCGTAAGCCTGCTCGAACATGGCGCGCAATCTGTCCGGATGGTTCCTGATAATGTCACGAAACGCCTCAAGCCTTGCCGCATTCGGCCCGAAAGGAATCCAGAGCCTGAGGTAACCGCCGTCCGCATACTTCTTGCCGAGGTGCTCCAGCGTGCGCTGCCAGTTCCCTTCCCTGTCAAGTTCCGGATAATGGCCGAGCCCGTACTGGACCGTGCGCCTGATGATGGTCTCGCCATCAATCTGCCTGTCAGCCTCAGCCACTATCTTGCCGTAGATGCTGCGCGGCTCCCTTCCCCCGGAGGCCCTGTGGTCCTCTGCTGCGTCGGCCATAAGAGCTATCTGCTCCTCTGAGAACCACTCACGCAGGCGGGCGTCTTCCCTTATTATGCGGGCCGACTCCGTATGATGCTGCTCGCGGCCGAAGGCGAGGCCCGTGTCATGATAGGCGGCCACAGCGTAGCACATGTTCTCATCCACGTCATAATGCCCGGCATAGACAAGGCTTGAAGCAATCACGGACTGCACATGATCCAGCCTGTGTGCAGGGTCGAATGAGGCGTATCGGGGCAGGATCTCCCCTCTTATATAATCTTTCAGGCCAGGATCGACGTTGCTGCCCAGTACGGAAGCAATCCTGTCTAACCAGAACTCGTCAGTCTCATCGAAGGTACCGAATTCCCGGCTGTCTATGTCTATCTCCGCGATCATCTGCCCGCGATGCCTTATGGGAACCACTATCTCGCTGTTGCTCAGACTGCTGCAGGCAATGTGGCCGGGAAACTCATGAACATTGGGAACAACGAGTGTCCTGTCCTGTGCCCAGGCGCAGCCGCAGACGCCCTTCCCTTTGGATATGCGTGTACAGGCCACAGGGCCGTTGAATGGGCCAAGCACCAGCTGCTCCCCGCACACACGGTAGAAACCGGTCCAGAAATGGCCGAGTTCCTCCGCCAGGACCGAAGTGGCATTGGCCATTCTGGCAACAAGATCCGGTTCCCCCTCGCAGAGGGAATCTATCACCTTATATATACTTTCGTACTTCTGAGTCTTTTCCATATAGTCAATTGCTTCACGGTTTCATCTAAAGTTCAAAGCTGTCGCCGTCGCGGCAGGCTATGGTGTTCGGGAACACATCCGTGCACTCCTTAAGGAAGGCATCGAAATCCACTATGCGTGATGAATAATGCCCTACGAGCAGCCTCTGGACACCGGCCTCAACGGCACAGCGCGCGGCCTGAACGGTGGTGGAATGGAAACGGGCCGCGGCTTTGTCCTCCATCTCAGCCATATAGGTAGCCTCATGATAGAGGGTATGCACACCCTTCACATATTCCGCAAGTTCAGGGAAAGCCTTTGTATCAGAACAATAGGCATAGGAGGCAGGAACCCTTCCGGAGGCGATGGCCCGTTCCGTGAGAATCTCGTCAAAACGGTAACCGTAACACTCTATCTTGTGATTCAGAGGGAATGCCGTAACCCTTACATGCTTGGACTCATGGATGAGCACAGACTCCTTGCAGCTTACGGGAGTGAAGACTATCCTGAAATTGCTGCCTTCGTTGAAAAAAGACTCGTAGAACTTCAGGACAGAGCCCAGGGCCTGCGGTCCATAGACATGAAGGTCCGCGCTGCGTCCGTACATGGCAAGGGAATTCAGGAGGCCGAAAAGACCAAACAGATGGTCTCCATGAATATGGGTGATGAATATCGCCTCAATCTTCATGAAACCCAGATGGGCCTTTCTCATCTGCTTCTGAGTGCCCTCTCCGCAGTCAATCAAGAACAAGCGCCCATGCACTTGAAGCATATGGGCGCTTGGATTTCTATCAGAAATGGGCATGGCCGAAGCCGTGCCCAATATCTTAAGAGTAAAATTCATGGATTACTCACCCTTAGCGAGTTTCTCCTTGAGAGCTGCGAGTGCATCGATATCTCCGAGGGTAGTCTTCTCGAGGTTGGAGTTAACCTTCTTGACTGCCTTCTTTGTTGACTCTGCCTCTGCTGCAGCTGCCTTCTCCTTAACCTCAGCATAAGTACGGAGGTGTGAGAGGAGGATGCGGCGGGTAGAGCGACGGAGCTCGATCACACGGAATGCGAGAGTCTCACCTGCAACAGCCTGCTTGCCGTCTTCCTTGACGAGCTCACGGGTGAATGCGAAGCCCTCAGCGTCACCATCGAGGGTGATGTTTGCGCCCTTGTCTGTAAGAGAGGCAACTGTTCCCTCAACTGTAGAACCTACAGGGAACTTGGCCTCGATCTCATCCCATGGGTTAGGGGTAAGCTGCTTGCGACCAAGGCTGAGCTTGTGATTGTTCTCGTCGAACTCAAGAATCTGAACGTCGATCACGTCACCTGTTGCAACAACCTCTGAAGGATGCTTGATCTTGTTCCAGCTGAGATCGCTGATGTGAACGAGACCCTCAACACCATCCTCGAGCTCTGCGAACACACCGAAGTTGGTGATGTTGCGTACAGTAGCCTTGTGCTGGCTGCCTACAGGGTACTTTGTGCGGATATTGTCCCAAGGGTTCTCGCAGAGCTGCTTGATACCAAGGCTGATCTTGCGAGCCTCACGGTCGATTGAAAGAACCTGAGCCTCTACCTCGTCACCGAGCTTGAGGAACTCCTGAGCGCTGTGGAGTCTTGGAGACCAAGACATCTCTGATACGTGTACGAGACCCTCTACACCTGGCTCAATCTCTACGAATGCGCCGTAATCTGTGATGAGGATGACCTTACCTGATACCTTGTCACCAACCTTGAGGTTTGGATCGAGGTTATCCCAAGGATGAGCTGAAAGCTGCTTGAGACCGAGAGCGATTCTCTGCTGCTGCTCGTTGAAGTCAAGTACAACGACCTTGATCTTCTCATCGAGGGATACAACCTCCTCTGGATGGTTGATGCGGCCCCATGAGAGGTCTGTGATGTGGATGAGACCGTCAACACCACCGAGGTCAACGAATACTCCGTAGTTGGTGATGTTCTTGACAACACCCTCGAGTACCTGACCCTTCTCGAGCTTGCCGATGAGCTCACCTCTCTTCTGTGCCTGCTCAGCCTCGAGAAGAGCCTTGTGAGATACGACTACATTGCGATACTCCTGGTTGATCTTTACGATCTTGAAGTCTATTGTCTGGTTAACATATGCATCGTAGTCACGGATAGGCTTGATGTCGATCTGTGAACCAGGGAGGAATGCCTCGATTCCGAATACGTCCACGATCATACCGCCCTTGGTGCGTGTCTTCACGAAGCCCTTTACGATCTCGTCCTTCTCGAATGCCTCGTTAACCCTATCCCAAGACTTGAGGGCGCGAGCCTTGCGGTGTGAAAGTACCAGCTGGCCCTTCTTGTCCTCTGCAGACTCAACGAATACCTCTACAGTATCACCTACCTTGAGATCTGGATTGTAACGGAACTCTGATACAGGGATGACGCCCTCGCTCTTGCCACCGATGGTGACAACAACCTCGCGCTTGGTAACTGATGTAACCTCACCCTCTGCAACCTCGTTCTCAACAACCTTTGAGAGAGTCTTGTTGTAAGCCTCATCGATCTCCTCCTTTGATGCTCCGTAGATGTCTCCACCCTCGAAAGCGTCCCAGTCGAAGTCCTCAGGTGCAACTGAAGCGTTGAGCTTTGCAGCCTTGGTTTCCTTTTTCTCAGCCGGTGCGGCCTTAACCTCCTCAACCGGAGCCTCTGCTACAGGTGCAGCCTCGGCAACAGCAGCTGCTGCCTCAACATTCACAACCTCAGCGTCAGCAGCCTCTGCAGCCACCTTTGCAGCAACAGCCTTTGCATCCTCAGCGGTAGCGAGCATCTTGCTTGTACCGATAACCTGATGGTTTCCAGCCTTGAGGTTAAAATAGAACTTTCCGTTTGCTGACTCCAGCATCTCGTAGCGCTCCTCGAGCGGAGCGTTCTTCTTAACGGAAGCAACTCCATTCTCGCAAGCCTTCATGGTGGTGTACATCTCTGAAGAGAGAAGAACCTCACCTGTCTCAGCTACGAGGTTGAAGTAATCCTGGCCGTCCTTGGCCTTCTTGATTTCAAATTTTGCCATTTTTTGTAAAAATAAACAAACTAGTAGTTAAACATTATGTATTGAGCAATCCGGGCTTGCCCGGAAAATGCGCGCAAATATACGAAATCTCAATCAATTATCCAACAGAATCTCCGTCTCTTCAAAAGAATATGAGAGACTGGTGTAAGCCCCGCACACACCAAAGCCCCCGCGGACGTTGCTCCACGCAAACTGAGCCGGAGCAAGGCCCATCTGGGCGAGGAAATCCGAGCTGCTCTTGTAGCGTGCCAGGCTGTAGCGGTAGAAGTCTTCAGACACGCCGAGAATGCGGAATTCGTAAAAGACATTCCTTTCCTGCGGCGGCTCCGGAATAGCCATGGGAGGTGCTCCGCCCTGCCCTGCCTGCATGATGCCGGACATATCTATGACCGTGAGGGAGAGTTTGCCGTCCCGCAATGCCGAGGCCGGGACTAAGGTAAGTATCCGAGGGGCCGGCCTGTCCCTGCCGGACGACACCGCGCGGATAAGGTACATCCCAAAGAAGTCCACCCGGGCCATCTCCGCCGCAGGGTCGGCCGGAGCCGTCACCGAAGGGCTGAGGAATCGGACCGAGTCCTTCCATTCCCCTTCGATCTGTATCTCGCAGCTCTTCCTTATCATTATGCCTATATATTCATCCGCAGCGGGCTGCGCGTCCAGGTACAGATCGAAGCCGCTGACCCTGACGCCGGACATCTCCTCCTTCACCAGCGTCACCTTGTCCAGCGACGGCTGTGCGGGCTGAACCGTGGAGGCCTCAACCTGCGGAAGCCCCTCGGCAAGAGCCTTCAGGCCGATTTTGTCTCCCGGCGCCAGAGGACGCCCCAGCGTCTGTCCGAAGTCCACCTGCAAATCTGTCAGAGGCAGGATTTCGCCATTCACGGAGAACTCCAGCTCGCGGAGCTTCACCTCCGGGATATCAGCCGCGTTCACTCCCAAAGGGGATGCGCAGGCAAGTTCGATCACGGCTTTTTCCGGGCTGGCGACGCAACCAAGGTAGAGTCCTGGGGCTACGTTGTTGCTCACCTCGAAGCCGAATTCACAGGAGCTGAGCAGAGCCGATAGAAATATTATTGGTATGAGTCTTTTCATTTCAGAATCCGTATGTGAGGCTGAACGAAGGGAGGAAAGGCAGCACGCTGTATGCCACACCGTCGAAACTTCCCGAGGCACTGCGCTTTAAATAGGCGAAGAATGCGTTCTTGTTGTTATATGCGTTGTATATGCTTGCGTTGAGTTCGAGGCGCTGGCCTTTCCTGAGCCTGTGAACCCAGTTCAGGCCGAGGTCCAGCCTGTGATAGTCCGGAAGGGTGAAATTGTTGGCCTCGGAATAAAGGTATATTCCTTCAGGGGTCACATTGGATGGGAAGGTGACACGGTTACCGGTGTGGTAGTTCCAGTTGGCGTACAGCTCGAGCGCCCTGTTTATTCTCCAGGAAAACAGGATGTTGAGCTTGTGGCGGTTGTCATTGTTTGCATAGAACCAGTCAGGATACACCTCTTCAAAGAAGCGTTTTGACCAGCTCAGGGTATAGTATGCCGTTGCGCTCAGTTTCTCATTCTTCCAGCCGAGCTCCGTCTCAAGACCGTAGGACACGCCACGACCCTCCGCAAAGGAGGTCTCCCAGTTCTGCACCGGAGGGAACATGGAATTTGGTCCCACGTAATAGAGAAGGTGTTCCATGGCCTTGTACCAGCCCACTATAATCAATCTCATCCCCTGCACGGGCATGAGGTAGAAGCCTCCGCTGACATGGTCCGAAAGCACAGGCCTGATGCGTTCGGTAGATGGCATCAGGTGTTGCTGGGAAGGTCGAGATAGGACGAAGCCACGAGGTGGTCGCCCTGGGACATGCGGCTGTACGAGAGCTTCACATCCATGAAATGGACGGGAGC
>JAGHUW010000136.1 GCA_018064625.1 Candidatus Cryptobacteroides equifaecalis
TCTTGAGGCTGTCCTCAAACTTGGCGTGGCCCTTCTGCTTTTTTATTCCGCAAGCGACAAGCTTATTCTGTATGCCATTCTCATGGCCGGGGTATCCTTGCTGGTAAGGGGTGCGTACGGCATATACAGTCACAGGGTGTTCCCCGAGACCAGAACCGGACTGAATGTGGACGGAAAGCTTCTCAGGGAGATGCTGAGCTTTACAGGCTGGAATATCATGGGCTCCGGAACCTACGTCCTCAACACTCATGGACTCAACATAGCCTCCAACAGTTTCTTCGGTGTCCTTGTGAATGCCTCAAGGGGGGTTGCGCTGAATGTGGAGGGGATAGTGAAGCAGTTTGCAACCAATTTCATGACGGCTCTGAACCCTCAGATTGTCAAGTCTTATTCTTCCGGCAATCATGGGTACTGCTTCACGATGGTGAACAAGGGTGTGAAGTATGTATGGCTTGTCATTCTGTTCTTTGCAGTTCCGGTCTTTTATGAGGCAGACATGCTTCTCAGCCTATGGCTTGTGAATGTCCCTGAATCTGCCCCTTTGTTTGTCAGGCTGACTCTTCTCTGTCTGTTCGCAGACATAGTCAGCAATCCGGTGCTTCAGCTTATTCTGGCCCATGGACGTGTCAGGGAATATTATCTTTGCAGCGGAGCGGTTTCAATCCTTGTGCTGCCTCTGGTCTGCATCCTTTTCCATTTGGGTGCTGAGGCGCATGCGGCTTATCTGGTTTTTGCCGCAGCCTACCTCATTGTGTCTGTAATCAGGGTCATCTTTGCGGTCAGGCTGACCTCGTTCCCTGTATCGGACCTTCTCTTCCAGGCTGTCATCCCTTGCCTCATGGTGACACAGATAAGTTTCGCGGCCGCCTTTGTCCCATGGTACATCATTCCGGCCGGCGCGTGGCGGCTCATTTCCGTACTTGTGGCGGGCTCTCTTGCCTTTGCGTTGTCAACATGGTTCTGCGCAATGACTGTAGGGGAGAAGGAATTCGTGTTCCGCAAACTCTCACGTTTCCTCCCGGACTCTTTGTTCGTGAGATGGAAATACCGTCTTGTTTTCAATCGCAGCTTGCATCTGTCAAAGCCGGTAGCCTTTACGGAGAAACTGCAGTGGACCAAGATACATGACAGGAATCCTCTCTATCATCAGCTCGTGGACAAGTTTGAGGTAAAGAAATACGTTGCCGAGAAGATAGGGGAGGAACATATCATCCCTACCATCGGTGTCTGGGAGAGTTTCAATGATATCGACTTCTCCTCTCTCCCGGATCAGTTCGTGCTTAAATGCACTCATGACAGCGGGAGCACCATAGTTTGTACGGACAGGGTGAACTTTGATGTTGAAGATGCTGCACGCAGGCTCGGCAAGGCTCTTTCAAGGGACTTTTACACCATGAGCCGCGAATGGGCATACAAGGGCGTAAGGCCAAGGATAATTGCGGAGAAATACATGGGAGATGATCTGCCGGATTACAAATTCTTCTGCTCTGATGGCAAAGTTCGTTTCATGTTCATCGCCACGGACCGCAACAAGCCGGGAGAGGAAGTGAAATTCGACTTCTTTGACGTGGATTTCAACCATCTGGATGTGAAGAACGGCCATCCTAATGCTGAAGTGACCCCATCAAAGCCGGCAGGATTTGAGAAGATGATGGAATTGGCTTCCAGGCTCTCAGAAGGAATCCCTCAGGTAAGGATAGATTTCTATGAGAAAGACGGGAACATATATTTCGGAGAATACACCTTCTGCCATTTCGGGGGCTTTGTCCCTTTTGAACCGGACAGTATGGATTACAGATTGGGGGAATGGATAGAATTGTAATATACACCTGCATAGTAGGCTCATACGACGACCTTCTCCAGCCCATGCATGTGGAGGAGGGGATGGACTACATCTGTTTTGTGGGGAAGGGTGAGGCCCATCCGGAAAAAGATGGGGTCTGGACTATCCGCGAACTGCCTTTCTCCCTCGGAGATTCAACCCTCGATGCAAGATATCCCAAGATGCACCCTCACGAACTCCTTCCTGAATATGATTGCAGCGTGTGGATAGATGCCAACGTCCTTGTCAAAGACGGCACCCTTGGCCGTTGTGCCAGGATAAAGGCCGCTGCCGGGGTGAAGTATTCGGGAGTCCCGCACCCTTCGCGTGACTGTGTGTATGAGGAAGCGAAGAAATGCCGGGATATGAAATATATTTCCTGGGGTAAGCTATTCAGAATCTGGGCATTCCTGTTTCTCCACAGATTCCCTAGACACGCCGGGCTGATGGAAAACAATCTGATTTTCCGCAGGCATAATGACCAGGATATCATTGCCTTCGATGAATTCTGGTGGTCCATGGTCGTGGACTTCTGCAGAAGGGACCAGATCTCTCACGGCTACTGCATGAGAAAGTTCGGAATACGACCTGATTGGCTGCTGGGAAGAGGGCAGAATACAAGAAACAATCCCGGATTCGAATATAGACTGCACAAGAAAAAGCAATGCCTGAAGTAAGTATCATAATAGTATGCATGAACAGGCCGGATAACCTCTATCCCTGCCTGGAGAGCATACGCCGTCATACCACAGTGAGTTACGAGTGCCTCGTTGTGGCCTACCTCTACAATAAGGAGGCCCTTGCCAGGGCGCGCGAAGACTTCCCCTGGGTGCGCTTCATCGAAAGCGATGAGGTACGCGGCTTCTCGGAGAACAACAACCTCGCCCTGCGCGAGGCAAAGGGACGCTTCTGCTTCGTGCTCAACGACGACACGGAGTTTCACGAACCTGTGATAGACACCCTTCTGGCCGACTTCTACGCCCTCCCGGAGGATGCCGCAATCGTCAGCCCGAAGCTTCTCAATGCGGACGGGAGCCTGCAGCTCTGCGGCCGCCCGCCTTATCCGGCATATCGCTACGCCCTCCAGCAGTGGCATCTCTACAGCGAGCCTATAGATAATGTCTCCGGCAAAACCCCGCTCTGCGGGCATCTCTACCGCAGCTGGAACATCACCGGAGCATGCTTCCTCATAAAAAGGGATGTCTTCGAGAAGCTCGGCTGGTTTGACGAGCGCTACTTCTTCACCCCGGAAGACCTTGCCCTTGGCACCCTTGCCTGCGAGAAAGGCTATAGCCTCTGGGTGGATGCCGCCGTTGCCATAACCCACAGATGGAAGACAACAGCCTCGCG
The DNA here is from genome assembly GCA_018064625.1 of Candidatus Cryptobacteroides equifaecalis. Taxonomy (GTDB): domain Bacteria; phylum Bacteroidota; class Bacteroidia; order Bacteroidales; family UBA932; genus Cryptobacteroides; species Cryptobacteroides equifaecalis. The sequence goes on from JAGHUW010000136.1 coordinate 3,173, forward strand.
CATCTCCACCGCCGTCCGCCCTGCGGCTATCAAGGGCAGTCTGATCTTCTTCGGACGCAGCAGCCGCGTGGCAAAGTTTGCCTTGAGCCTTTGTGTGTGGCTTGCCGAATATACCAAATATCTCAAGGCCTGCCTGCGCTGCAGGCTGCATCCTTCGCCTGAGAATGAGCTCAAGAGGCAGGTTTTCCGCAACAACAGCCGCGAGGTATTCAGCCGGCTGACCCCCAAGCAGATATTTATAAAGTATTTCCGCCATGCCTAAGGTACTCGTCATAGTCGTCACTTACAACGGTATGCAGTGGCTTGACCGCTGCATAGGAAGCGTGCGCGCCTCATCCCTTCCCCTGGACGCTGTGGTCATAGACAACGGATCCACGGATGGCAGCTGCGAGCATATCGAGGCGGCTTTCCCTGAGGTGAAGCTCATACGCAGCGCTGAGAACCTTGGCTTCGGGGCAGCCAACAACATAGGCCTGCGCATGGCCTTGGAGCAAGCTTACGACTACGTCTATCTTCTCAATCAGGATGCCTGGATAGAGGAGAATACCATTGCCTCACTGATTGCCGCCTGGGACAGGGAGTATGCAATAATAAGC
>JAGHUW010000104.1 GCA_018064625.1 Candidatus Cryptobacteroides equifaecalis
CCTCGCACACGGAGACAGGGAAAGGAAGGTCCTCCTCAACAGCTGGGAAGGCGTTTACCTTGACGTGAAGCAGCCTGAGATGGCGCAGATGATGGCAGACATAGCTTCCATGGGAGGAGAGCTCTTCGTCATGGACGACGGCTGGTTCGGAGGCAAGTACAAGCGCAGCACAGACGACCGCGCCCTTGGAGACTGGGTCGTGGACAGGGAGAAACTTCCTGACGGGATAGGCTGGCTGGTAAAGACTGCAGCAGACAACGGAATAAAGTTCGGAATCTGGATCGAACCTGAGATGACCAACACCATAAGCGAGCTCTACGAGAAGCATCCGGACTGGGTGCTCAAGGCTCCGGGACGCGAAGAGGTCACAGGCCGAGGAGGCACCCAGCTTGTCCTGGACATGAGCAACCCTGCCGTGCAGGAGCATGTCTTCAAGGTGGTTGACGACATAATGAAGGAGAATCCGGACATCGACTATATAAAGTGGGATGCGAACATGAACGTAAGGTCTTACGGAAGCCAGTATCTGAAGCATCAGAGCCAGCTTGCGGTGGATTACCACAGGGGCCTCGAGGCAACTCTCGAAAGGATACGCGCCGCATATCCTGATCTTACCATGCAGGCCTGCGCCAGCGGTGGCGGCCGCGCCAGCTGGGGCATACTCCCTTGGTTCGACGAATTCTGGGTAAGCGACAACACAGATGCCTACCAGCGCCTGTTCATGCAGTGGGGGACCTCATATTTCTACCCTGCAATGGCAATGGCCTCACACATCAGCGCGCCCAAGAATCACCAGACCCACAGAACCACCCCTCTCAAGTTCCGCTGCGACGTGGCAATGACAGGCCGACTTGGAATGGAGATGCAGCCAAATACCATGAGCGAGGATGAAAGGGCATTCTGCAAAGAGGCTATCGCAAACTACAAGAAAGTAAGGCCGACAATCCAGTTCGGGGACCTTTACCGCCTCGTCTCCCCTTTCAGCGACAAGGGCATAGTTTCAGAGATGTTCGTGAACGACGACAAGAGCGAGGCTGTTTTCTTCTGGTACAGAATCAAGACCCTCTACGACACACACTATCCTCGCGTGCAGATGAGGGGACTCGACCCTGACGCAATGTACAAGGTCACTGAGCTCAACCGCATAGACACCAAGCCTATGAGATGCGAGGGCAAGACCTTCTCAGGCAAGTTCCTCATGGACAACGGCCTGGAGATCGGCCCTACCGTGCACGACGTAAAGAAAGAGCAGAAGGGCGACCTCAGCAGCCGCGTACTCCTGCTCGAAAAAATCTGAACTCAGCAGGGGTATCATCGGCGTATTTCCCGTAACTTTTAACCTTCACCCGCGCGCATTGGAAGTCCAAAATGCGCGCGGGGCCTGAACTATCTCAATTCCTGAAGGATTACCGGACCGAGAAGGCCGGATGGGTGGAGAGGATCGTCCGCGCTGACGCGGTAGGCCTCAGCCCAGGTGATAGGGTCAGAGCCTGGCTGGGCGTCGCCGATAAGGCGGTTGATCCAGCCGTTGGTTACCTCTATCTCAAGAGTGTTGACTCCCGGTCTGAGGGCCGACGTTACGTCCACATCGAAAGGATTCTTCCACGCAAGACCACAGTCCACGCCATTCACACGGACCCTTGCCATGCTGCATACCCTGCCGAGACAGAGCACATAACGAGAATCCGCACGCATATCTTCAATTTCAAAGTTATTGCTATAGGAGGATGTGCCTGAGAAGTATTTCACCCCGGGTTCGCTGTTATCAGACAAAGATTCCAGAGCCGCGAGCTGAATGGACTCCGGCGCTCCCCTGCCCTGCTGGAATGAAACGGTCCATGCACCGTCAACAGACAATGAGCCGCACACTCTGCGTTCAGGCAGAATGAATCTGCGCACTATCGTCGGCTCGTCGAAGAGCACGAACACGGCATCCTTCTCCCCCAGGTCAAGCTTGACCTGGGTCCTGCCGTCCCTCATTCTGAAAGACACGGCTTCAGACTCTCCGGTCTCAGGATGCAGAAGCACAGGTCTGAGTCCGCTCACATTGAAACTCAGCCACATGCTGCC
>JAGHUW010000085.1 GCA_018064625.1 Candidatus Cryptobacteroides equifaecalis
CCCTACCCTTCTTTATGACCTCGATTGTGCTGTCTGCCAGTATTGCAGATGCCGTGCAGCTCTTGACTGCAAGAAGTGGGATGTTGCCATCGAGGCAGCTAACGATCTGCTCAAATACTATCCTGAATTTATCAAGGCAGAGGATTACGGTATGCCTGCATCAAAGCTTGCAGAGGTCAACATGCGCAAGGGTGTTACCGCAGAGAAGCCACATGGAACAGGTTGGAATGCCGAGTATCCTGCAGACCTGAACGGTCTTATCAGCAAGGCAAAGAACCCTGAGACCATCTTCGGTAACGGTACAGCTACAGGTACTACCCAGTACTGGTCTATTCTCGGACTCAACGCCGTGAAGTCAACCCCTTCATCTTACTATCAGATGGACAAGGACCTTTACGATTCCATGTCTGATGCAGACTGCCGCAAGGCTTGTGTCCTCCCTCAGGTATTCGAAGGTCTCAACATCTTCACCCACAACGGAACAGATACCACATGGTATAAGTACAACATGCCTGCATACACTTCTCTCAAGTGGGGTGCAACCTGCGGACTTGGCCAGACCAAGCACCGTGTAGAGGATACCTACGCAAACAGCAGCTGGTTCCGTTCATCTGCAGTTGTCCTCATGCTCGCTGAGGCTTATGCACAGAGCAACAAGGATGGTGATGCAAAGTCCACCCTCAACAAGCTTCTCGCAGCTCGTACCCTTCCTGGAAACCCTACCATGACATGTGACAACACAATGAGTGGCAAGACTGCTCTCCAGATGGTTCAGCAGCAGTGGAGAATCGAGATGTGGGGAGAAGGCGACTGGGCATTCTTCAACCAGAAGCGTTGGAAGACCACATTCACCCGTGGTGCCAACCATTGGAGCAAAACCGGCGTCCCATCAGAAGGATGGACTTGGCAGATCCCACAGAAGGAGCGTCAGGGTAATCCTTATTGGAAATAATCGTAACTGTATAAAATTTGATTCAAATGAAAAACAGATTCTTTATATATGCATCTGTGCTTGCCGGCGCTTTGGCCTGCGCATCCTGCGCTGACCCATACAAGATTCAGGAGGCAAGCGACCCTAATGCACCGGTGAAGGCATTGACCATCGATGCCACCCTGTCTGCAGGAACAGGCGAGGGCATGAAGACGACTATCGTCGCTACCGATTTCCTTCGCGTCCGTTTTGCTGATGCAAGCGGCAAGAAGGTCGGCAGAACTCAGGTTCTCTACAAGACCTCAGGCGAGGGTGCAAGCGCATCCTTCTCAGGTAATGTTGCCGTTCCAAACGATGCTGCCACTGTGTATGCATTCCTTGATAACAGCACCACTAACGTTGTGAACTTCGGCTCACTCCCTACAGTTGATGACCTTTCTGCACAGAAAGGTACGCTTGCAGACGCAATGGCACATCAGGTGATCTGCGGTTCATCCGCTCTCTCTGGTGGCAAGGCAACGGTTTCCCTTGCTTACAAGACATCCATCGTCAAGGCGGTTGTCAGCTATCCTGAGGATGTTACCCCTGTAGCGGGAGAGACCACCATCACCCTTTCTTGCGGTCAGTATGACAAGGTTGCCATCGACCTCGACGCCACTGCAGCAAGCACCAAGGGAGATCTCACCGTCAACGCTGCAATCGAAGGAAAGAACGCTGTGGCTTTCTTCGCAGTATGGGCAGGTCTCGGAGAGGGTATGATTAACTCCAACATCGGAAGCACCAAGTATGGACAGGATGTAGATTGCTCTTCTGTGGTTGCAGGCAAGACAAGCACTGTGGCCACAACAGTAGAGACTCTCGTTTACAGCTTCAAGATTTCCGATGACGAGTACACTGTTTCAGGTGTTCGTGGCAACGTGGCAAAAGCCGATCCATGGATCACCCTCGCAGGCGGTACCATCACTGTGGCTGAAAACACCACAGGTGCTATCCGTACAGGTTCCCTCGTTCTCGATAATGGCAAGACATATGTCTTCACACAGTTCGGTGCAAACGAGTTCACAGGTTCATGGACACTCTATTCAAAACTCTTCGACGGCAACAAGAGAATGGGTGGAAGCAAGGGTGATTTCACTACAAACGTGACAATCTCACTTGCAAAGGGCGAGAATGGCAATAACGTCACAATCTCCAACCTTTACCCAGGTGTGGAAGTTGAAGGAAAGATCGACATCGATTACGAGGCCATGACAGCCAAGCTCGGTGTATACGTCAGCCAGACCAGGATCTACAAATCAAGCATAGGTCATTGCGTTCTTCTCCCTGAGTGTGCTTCAGCAGCAGCAAATACTTACTGGACAGGTTACAACTTCTGCCCTAAGAACAACAATGACTTCTCAGAGAACAACTATGACTGGCTCTGGTTCACCATCAGCGAGGACTACTCTACAGCCAAGTACCAGTATTATAAAGCAGGTCAGTTCTCTCCTAACAACAAGTACAGGTACTGCGGTCTGTCATTCGTTGTAGCTTCCGAGACAGCTATCACCGGTACAGCCTACGATGTTATCCATCAGGCTAACTACAACGGTAGCAATGACGAGAGCATGTACTTCAAGAGATAGTACAGTTTTAATTCAATATTCGATTACCAGGGGGCTTCGGCCTCCTGGTTTTTTCTTAAAGACAATCATAAGGATGAAAAGATATTTCGGCTTCATACTTCTGGCCGCTTGGGCCATAATCAATAACGGATGCTCGGGGACTGATCCGGGAAAGAGACAGGAAGATTCGAATCTCGTTCTCACAGCGACCTTCGCCAATCCGTCTTCCCCCGTGGCGCAGAGTACCTGGGCTAAGGACGGGAAGGTATCGTTCATGGTTGTCAAGGGAGGCAACTCTTTCAAGGATCTGATGATCCCGCAATCGGTTTCAGCCGACGGGACAACGGCAACATTCTCCTTTTCATCCTTCTTCCCGACGGATGCTGATGCGTATTGCGCCTATATAGTGGGGGCAGGTGCAGACGCCTTCGTATCGGACAATGCCGTGCATGTCCCTGCCGTCAGCACCAATACATCGGCCGATTTTCCCGTCACCGTTGCATACTGCGGTTCCTCCGACAGGCAGATGTCTTTTGCCGGGGTGTACTCGCACATCTGCTTCAAGATAGAGGAAAACGGTATCAGCCACGTCATCCTCGAGGGAAAGGGGTCGGAGATCGTATCCTCTGCATGCATCGTCTCCCTCAAGGATATGAAGGTGACACCGGATCCGGCTTCCCCTGTTGCCGAGACAAGTCTCAGAAAGGACGTCTATGGCCCGGGAAGCTACTATATTCCTCTTTTCCCGGGAATAGAGTTCGAAAAGGGATACAGGCTCACGGCCTACTCCACCTCGGGTCGAGCAGTGATGACTGCGGAATATGACGGAAGGCTCTCCGTGGAATCCGGCAGAATCTATGCGGCGCCGGCATTCAAGGAAACCGGTGAGGAAACCAGTGTCTTCGATGCGGCCAACGTTGAATGCTCTTTCGGTGTGCTGAGCGACACCCATATCGACGCCACCAATGGAGGAAACTGTCAGACAAAGCTTGCTTCAGCCTTCTCTCAGCTGAAGGGGCAGGCTCTCAAGGATGACCCTGACGGCATAGACGGTATATTCATCGCCGGGGACCTTATCAATAACGGAGCCAGCGGCAGAAGCTATTATGACACGGAAATCAAGATTTTCAAAACCATATACGAGGCGGCCTTCGACCCTATGAAGGTGCCTATGATCTATGCCATGGGCAACCATGACCCTTACGGATGGTGGGGGCAGAGGGCCGGCACGGACGTCTACTCGGAGTCCAGGGTATTCAAACAGACTTTTGGCGACAAATATGGCTGGATGGATAAGGATGCATCCATGCGTGACGCCTACGAATGCCGCCATTGCGTAGTGGGGAATTATCATATCCTTTGTGTCACCCCCAATGCAGTCTATCCGGTAAGCTATCCTGCGGCAGTCACAGAATGGCTTGACAGGACTCTTGCTTCCGTGACTTCAGCTGATCCGGAGCGTTATGTTGTGCTCCTCACTCATCCTATGATATACAATACGGTATACGGAAGCCTTCTTGGACCGGACTGGATGATGGGTAGTTGCTCAGACTACTGGTACACCAAGGGGTTGACATCAGTACTGGATAAATATCCTCAGGTGATGACCTTCAGCGGCCATCTGCACTTCCCGGTAAATGACCCGAGAAGCATCTGGCAGGGGTCATTCACCTCATTCGGCTGCGGCTCGTCAAGATACATGGCAATCGAGGATGGACGTTATGAGAATATGTCCAGCGCCACGGTGATGAGTGATGCCAATGACATTTCCTCCGGTCTTCTTCTTCAGTTCGACAGGTCCGGGAATGCCCGTATCACAAAGATGTTCTTCTCTCAGAATATCACCTTTGACTACCCATGGGAACTCAAGCATCCTTCAAAGGACGGCTCTCACCTTGAAACTTACAACCATGCTGCGCTCAGGGCAAAGAATTCGGCACCTTCTATGGCCGCCGAGGTGAGCCTTTCCAGCACCTCGACCCAACTCAAGGCCGTCAATGTGAAATTCTACGCCGGAGAGGACGATGAGTTCGTGCACCATTATGTCCTTACTCTCAGGAAGGCGGGGGCTGTCGTGGCGACGAAGCGCATCCTGTCAGACTTTTACCGCCATCAGTGGTTCAGCGGTATGGCAAAGAGCCATACCGTGCAGATGGGCAACTTCGGCAGCGGCGATTACACTCTGACCGTCGATGCCTATGACTCCTGGGATGCCCACGGCTCGGCCACAACATCATTCAGTATCAACAGCCCCGTGATGCAGTAGTTTTATTTTTTCCTTCTTATTTGGTATATTTGTTTCAATATGAAACACCCAGCAATACTTCTTGCAGGACTTGCCCTGATTGCGGCCTCCTGCACCACAAAGAGTTACAAGGATCCTTCGCTTCCTGCGGAGACCAGGGCCAAGCTCCTTCTCGCGCAGATGACGCAGGAGGAGAAGATAGGCCAGATGTGCCAGTACGTGGCTCCGGGCTATGTCCCTCCGGGACAGGGATCCCCTTACAAGAACATCGATGCCACGGATGAGAACATGGGTCAGCCGGGCATGGCAGACAAGATACGCGAGGGCCGCGTAGGCTCCTTCCTACACTGCCTCACCGCGCACGAGGCTGCGACCCTGCAGACCATTGCGCAGCAGAGCCGCCTGGGCATCCCTCTGCTCCTTGGCGTGGATGCCGTTCACGGCAACGCCCTTCACATGGGTTGCACCGTCTATCCTACCAACATCAACCTCGCGGCAACTTTCAACCCTGAACTTGCCGAGCAGATAGGTGCAGAGACTGCATACGAGATGCGCCGCACCGGCATGTACTGGACCTTCGCCCCTAACCTCGACGTGGCCCGCGATGCGCGCTGGGGCCGAATGGGGGAGACCTTCGGCGAAGACCCTTACCTCGTCTCTCAGATGGGCAAGTACATCATCTGGGGCCTTCAGGGCCGCAACGGTGCTGCCGGCATAGATTCGCTCCACGTAATCGCCTGCGCCAAGCACCTCATCGGCGGCGGCGAGCCTTTCGGCGGAATCAATGCCGCGCCTATGGATATGTCTGAGCGCAAGCTCCGCGAACTCTACCTCCCTCCATTCGTGGTTGCGGTGAAGGAGGCTCAGGTCGCAACCGTCATGACCGCGCACAACGAGATCAACGGCATACCTTGCCACGGCAACTCCTGGCTTGTAAACGACCTGCTCCGCGGGGAGCTGGGTTTCGACGGCTTCGTTGTCAGCGACTGGATGGACATCGAGCGCCTCCACTCCATGCACCACTGGGTTCCGTCCGAGGACGAGGCCTTCAAGGTCTCCGTAGAGGCCGGGATCGACATGCATATGCAGGGCGACAACTACTTCGAGTCCGTGCTTGACGGAGTCAGGAGCGGACGCATCCCTCAGAAGCGCATAGACCAGGCCGCTCTCAAGATACTCGAGGCAAAGTTCCGCCTCGGCCTTTTCGAGAACCCTGTCCCTGATACCACCGGCGCACGCCGCGCATCCGTAGTGGGCGTCAAAGGTTCGGCCGAGCATCACAAGACAGCGCTGACCGCCGCACGCCAGAGCATCGTTCTCCTCAAGAACGAGGGCGCAATGCTGCCTCTGGGCAAGACCGCGGCTAAGCGTATCTTCGTAGTCGGGCCGAATGCAGACAGCCAGACCCTTCTTGGAGACTGGGCCATCCCTCAGCCGGACGACGCTGTGGTTACCGTTTACGAGGGAATCAAGAACGCTGTCCCTGCAGGGGTGAGCGTCGAGAAGATGGACTTCGACGGCCGCATCGCCCTTGTGGACAAGGCTGGAATCAAGGCTGCGGCGGCAAAGGCTGCGGCTTCTGACCTCAATGTGGTTGTAGTCGGCGAGAACTCGCAGCGCTACTCGGCCTTCGGCTGCACCTGCGGTGAGAACAACGACCGAGACAATATCGACCTCCCTGGCCTTCAGGAGGAACTCCTCGAGGCTGTGTGGGCATCAGGCAAGCCTACGGTTCTGGTCCTTCTCAACGGACGTGCCCTCGGCACCACCTGGGCCGACGAGAACGTGAAAGCCATCGTGGAGGCCTTCGAGCCGGGCATGATGGGCGGACAGGCCGTTGCCGAGGTTCTCTTCGGTGACGTGAACCCTTCAGGAAAGCTTCCTGTGACCGTCCCTCGCAACGCAGGCCAGATCCAGACGGTTTACAACCACAAGCATTCGCAGTATTCACGCAAGTTCGCCATGGGCCCTACCGGAGCTCTCTACCATTTTGGTTACGGACTCAGCTATACCACCTTCGATTATTCCGACGCCACCCTTTCCTGCTCTCAGATGGGCACGAAAGACAGTGCAAAGCTCAGTGTGAAGCTTACCAACAGCGGTTCACGTGACGGCGACGAGGTGGTTCAGGTATATATAAGGGACGAGTACGGTTCTGTCACCAGACCTGTGAAGGAACTCAAGGCCTTCCGCAGGGTCAGCCTCAAGGCAGGGGAGAGCCAGACTCTCGAGTTCGACATCACCCCTGAGATGCTTCAGTGCTTCGGCGCTCAGAACAGCTGGTCTGTTGAACCGGGAGACTTCACCATCATGGTGGGTTCGTCATCCCGCGACGAGGACCTTATCTCCCTTCCGCTTCAGGTTATCTAAACCCCATTTTCCCTGATTTGGGAGAGATTAAGAAATAAGAAACAGGCTCGAAGTCTTGAACTTCGAGCCTGTTTCTTATTGCTGAATGAACTGATTACTCAGCTGCCTCAGGATTTTCTGTCTGGATAGGTGCGCTTGGGAATGCAGGCTGCTCATTGGTGTTTGGTGCGTTCTCGATCTTGTCTGTGACATCGACTCCTGTGCTCTTCTTTCCGGTAGTGAATGAAGCAACGACTGAAAGGATGATGATCACTGCCACGAGGCCCCATGTTGCTTT
>JAGHUW010000156.1 GCA_018064625.1 Candidatus Cryptobacteroides equifaecalis
AATAAATGGGTAAGAACAAAAACAACTTCAAAGCATGGCAGTGGCACACCATCATCGTGTCCATGATCGTATATGCCATCTACTACTTTGTAAGGAAGAACTTTTCCATCGCCATGCCGGGCCTCACCGCAGAGTACGGCATCTCCAACACAAGCTTCGGTGTTATCATAGCCATAGGCTCGCTTATCTATGGTCTCAGCCGCTTCCTCAACGGATTCGTCGTGGAGCGCGTCAGCACCAAGGTATTCATGGCCGTGGGTCTTCTGCTCTGCGCCGCCGCAAACTTCTGCTTCGGCTTCGGAGTGGATCTGAGCTACCTCATCACCGGAGTGCATGAGGGTCCTCAGTTCGTGAATACACTCGTGCTCATCATGGGTGTGACCATCATCCTGAACCAGTACTTCCAGGGTTGCGGCTACCCTCCATGCGCCCGCATGCTCCCTCAGTGGATTGCTCCGAACGAGCTCGCCACAAAGATGAGCATCTGGAATACCTCCCACTCCATAGGAGCATTCAGCGCTGTTGTGGTCTGCGGTATGATTATGACCAAAATGGGCACTGACATGACCGGAGACAGCGAGGTGGTAGCCCGTATCAGTGCCAACCTCGCAGCCAGCATCAAGGGCTGGGATTCCATGAATGCTGCAGATCAGATGGAGAAGGTTCTCTCGTACGCAGGACATTACGGTGCATGGAAGATGTGCTTCATCATCCCTGGAATGGTTGCAGTATGCGGTGCCATCCTCTGCCTCTGGGCTCTCAAGGACACACCTCAGAGCGTAGGCCTTCCCGAGCTTGAAGGCACACATACTGGAAAAGAGGCTACCGCAGGCAAGAAGGGCGCCCACAAGGCATTCCTCAGCCACATGGTATTCCGCAACAAGTGGATATGGATGCTCTCCTTCGCAAACGTATTCGTTTACGTCCTCCGCATGGGAGTGCTTGACTGGGGTCCCAAGTTCCTCACTGAGGACAGGGGCATGAACATCAATAGCGCAGCATGGTCAGTAGCGGTATTCGAGCTCACGGCCATCGTGGGAACCATCTTCGCAGGATGGGCATCTGACCACATCTTCAAGGGAAAGAGCCACAGGATGTGCCTCTTCTCAATGGTAGGTGCAGTCGTATTCCTTGGCATCTTCGCCCTCGTTCCGGGACTTCCTCTCATAGTCTCAACCCTCGTGCTCGCACTCAGCGGATTCTGCATCTACGGCCCTCAGGCCCTCATCGGCATAGGCGCTGCAAACCAGGCCACCAAGGAGGCGTCAGCCACAGCCAACGGCCTCGCAGGCATCTGCGGCTACGTCGGCTCGGCCCTTTCCGCCCTTGGCGTGGGTCTTATCGCAGACAATTTCGGCTGGACCTGGGTGTTCATCACCTTCATCGGCGTAGGCCTTGTGGGAGCCATCATCTTCCTTCTCATGTGGAATGCACCGCGTGACGGATATGACAGGGCACGTGAATTCACCTCAAAGCTCAGTGAGAATGAATAACGAACTCAAAGAACGGCTGCGTGACATAAAGCACGTGGCCCTCGATATGGATGGCACCATTTACCTTGGTGCCACCCTTTTCCCTTATACGATTCCCTTCCTTGAGAAGCTGGACAGGATGGGAATTTCCTATTCCTTCCTGACCAACAACCCTACCAAGTCCATCGACGCCTATCTGGAGAACCTCCGCAAAAGAGGCGTTCCGTGCCGTCCTGACCAGATGTACAGCACGGCCCTGGCAACGGTGGATTACATCAAGCACCACTTCCCGGAGGCCAAGAACCTCTTCCTTCTGGGAACTCCGTCCATGATCTCCCAGTTCGAGGAAGCAGGCTACCATTCCTGCAGCGAGGATGTGAATGACGTGCCGGACGTGGTGGTTGCCGCATTCGACATGACCCTCGAGTACAAGAGGCTCTGCCGCTGCGCCTGGTGGGCATCACAGGGACTCCCCTACATCGCCACAAACCCGGACTGGGTCTGCCCTACAGACCAGCCTACGGTTCTGGTGGATTGCGGTTCCATATGCGCATGCATAGAGGCTGCCACGGGCCGCAAGCCGGACGTGGTGATAGGAAAGCCTAACCCGGACATACTCTACGGCATACTCGACAAGAAGGGCATCAAGCCTTCCGAGGCCGCGATGATAGGCGACCGCATCTACACGGATGTGAAGACAGGCATCAACGCCGGAGCCGTGGGAGTGCTCGTGCTGAGCGGCGAGACCACCATGGAGATTGCTAACGCCTCAGACGTAGTGCCAACCGTCATCTGCCGAGACATTGAGGAATTCGGGCAGATGCTCGAAGAGGCAAGACAGTAGTGCCATGAAGGGCATTGCGGATTTCTTTGCGGAGCACTTCCCGACGAAGGTACGCAAGATTGCCGTGAATGCCGGACTGGGCTGCCCCAACAGGGACGGCAAGCTCAGCTACGGAGGCTGCAGCTACTGCAACAACGCAGGGTTCAACCCCTCATACGCCCTTGAGTCGAAGGGCAGCATAAAAGATCAGATAGATGCAGGCATAGCCTTTCAGGGAAAGAAAGCTGAAGGCTGTGCCTGCCTTGCATATTTCCAGTCATACAGCAACACCTACGGGGAGACGCCAGCGCTCATAGAGCTCTACGAACAGGCACTCTCCCACCCCGCCATCAAGGGCCTGGTCATAGCCACAAGGCCGGACTGCCTTGAAAACGGGCTGATGGATTATTTCGAGCGGAGGTTCGGCCGGCTGGCCCCGCAAGGGCATCCATTCCTTCTTGTGGAACTTGGAATCGAGTCCACCTGCGACAGGACCCTTGAGCGCATCAACCGCGGTCACGACTACGCCTGCGCCAGGTCAGCGGTTCTGGAATTGCACCGCCGGGGGATACTCTGCGGCGCCCACATCATACTCGGCCTGCCGGG